>JAHEYM010000201.1 GCA_023251595.1 Bacteroidota bacterium | reverse complement strand
GGAGTCATTATTATTTATTAATTTTTCACTCTTTCACTCTTTCATTATTTAATTGTTTCACTTTTGAGAATCTGCAAGGTGTCTGTAAGCGTTTTCAACCATCATAATTCCATCATCTACGACCACGCCGATTGCAAGTGCGATACCGGTAATTGACATTATGTTCGATGATATTCCAAATAATTGAAGCAGGATGAAGCTTGCAGCAATAGAAACAGGAATCTGAATAATAATAATAAATGCGCTTCTCCAGTGAAAGAGAAATAGCAATACGATAATGGAGACAACAATAATTTCTTCTATAATGGTTTTTTTAACTGAATGAATCGATGCTTCAATTAATTCGCTCCGGTCGTAGGCGACTTTGAATTTCACTCCAACCGGCATTCCTTTTTCTACATCAGCGAGTTTTATTTTCACTCTTTTTATTACTTCATCTGCGTTTTCACCATAGCGCATAACAATGATACCACCGACTACTTCTCCCAAACCATTTTCGTCAAATATTCCCAGACGGAGATCGCCGCCCATTTGCACCGATGCTATATCTTTCACGAGGATTGCGGTTGTACCATCTTTTCCAACGGGCATATTTTCGACGTCTTCGATATTTTTTATATAACCAAGTCCACGAACGATATAACCCATATCGTTCATTTCAAATTTTCTTCCGCTTACATCATTATTATTGCTTTTTACAGATTTCAAAACATCCTGTAATGGAATTTTATAATAATTCAGTTTATGCGGGTCTATATTAATTTGATATTGTTTTTGAAAACCGCCGAACGAGGCAACTTCGCTCACACCTTTCACTGTCTGCAATCCATAGCGTACATACCAGTCCTGCAGCGCACGCAATTCACCCAAGTCATAACCTGGTGCATCGAGCGTATACCAGAATACATGTCCGACACCAGTTCCATCAGGTCCCAAAGTCGGTGTAACATCTTCAGGCAATAATTTTTGAGCAGAATTTAATCTTTCGAGAACTCTGGTTCTTGCCCAATATATATCTACATTATCTTCAAAAACAACATACACAAAACTCATCCCGAACATCGATGTACCCCGTACATTTTTTATTTTCGGTATATTTTGAAAATTGGAAACGAGTGGGTACGTAACCTGATCTTCTATCACCTGCGGACTTCTTCCCATCCATTCAGTGAATACAATTACCTGATTTTCGGATAAATCGGGAATTGCATCGATCGGATTATTTTTAATTGAATATACACCCCAGCCAAATAATGCAGCAGCCAGAAGCAATATTATCCAACGGTTCCGGATAGAAAAAGAAATCAGGTATCTGATCATATATTATTTTTTCGGTCTGTCGTACTGACAACAGGTATGAAGCCCTTTATATGCATCTTCACTTGCAGTCGCGAGCTCATTATCATAGCCCGCATTAGCAACTTTTTGCGCTATTTGTTGAAGGGTGATTTTATCTGTATCAAAAGTTACAGTTAGTATTTTGGTATCTACATTCCAGTTTTTTGATAAGATGCCATCTTTTTTCTTTAATGCACTTTCTATAGTTGTCTTGCACATTTCACAATTACCATAGACCTTTAGTTGTTCGGATTTAATATTATCTTGCGCTGCCACTTTTAATCCGGTGAAAAAGATGAGCGAACAGATGAATAATGCGATATTTGTTTTCATATTTATGAAGATTGGATTTGAATGGTTCTGAATATTATATTGATTACTTACAGTCTCGTAACGTGGCCACAAAGGCACTCAGACACTAAGTTGCACGAAGCGAAATGTATAACAACCCCGAATAAGTCAGGGTCATAAAATCAGAAAATTAAATCAGATGAGGATTGAGTGGAAAAGAATACAAAGTTTATTACCCGATTCCGGTGGGGGAGCATGGTAATTATTTACCTGTATTATTGTTGAAAAAACAGGGGATACTGTAATGATTGGAGAATAATAGGAAATGACTTCACTATTTATTTTCTTGAAGAAATAAGCAGAGCCTGAAAAATCGTCTTTGAATTTCTTTAGCTCAACCTTTGTTTTCTGACAGCAACTTTTACCATCATCTGATTTGCAACAACATGTGTTTTTATTGTCGAACGAAAATCCGACCGATTTCTTCATCGGACACCGATCTATATTGAATGCGAATCCCGTTCCGCCGGTGAGAATTAAAAAAGAAAGAAGAAAACTGATAAGTTTACGCAATTCGGTTTCTCTGTAATATCGGGCAATGATACGGCATTAATTCCCGAAAAGCAAGAAATATGACCAAAATCATGATTTTCTATCGAGTCTTTGGCATCCGCAATCCTCTAACTCTCAAATCACTAAATCAACAATTCACCAAATTGCCAGATGAAAAAGTCACATTGTTTTTATACATTTGCGACCTCTTCGGCAAGGTCTTCCTCCGAATTTGTCGGGGAGAATGTCCCCTAAAGTCCGCTTATATCATGAAGAAAAACCTTTACCCATTGCGGAATTTCCGTATATTGACTGCTTTTATACTGGCATTGCTCTTACTACCTTTCGTGTCGTTTTCACAATCGAAAAAGACACCAAAAAGTGAGTCAACCACAACTTCCAAATCTAAAAAGCCGGCAAAAGAGGAGGTAACACCTACTGCCAAAACGACGGATAAAGTTGACAGAACTGCTCTTGACAAGGAAACACTTTCATTGCTGATTCTTGGTCGGATGAATGATTATCGAAAGGCGAATAAGATGGACGAACTCCACACAAATGATGTCCTTTCAAATGCAGCGATGGATCAAGCAACTTACATGGCGAAAAAGGAGCTTGTAACGCCAAAAGGAAATAAAGGAACTGTGGGTGGGAGAGTTCAGAGCTACGGTGGTTCAAGAAAGGCGGAGGAGATTCTGGTTTCCGTTTCAATTTCCAAAGGAAGAGAGGGATTAAGTTATGATGACATCGCGAAAAGTATTGTAGATAAATGGATTTCAAATAAAAAAAATGCTCCTATCATGTTGAATGGAGAATATGTTTTCACGGGTATAGGTTTGAAACTTGACAAAGAAGGTAAAAAATTATATGTGAGTGAAGTTTTCGGAGGATATAATATTGTAAATACAGGAAAAGGGAAAAAGAAACAATTACCGGTTCCGTTTACAACTTCAAAAAACGGTTTAAAGGCATTTGATCCAAAAGAATGCAGGGCTTGTGAGAAATTCCGTGATATGGATAAACTTCAGGAAGGGCTTGCTGTTGAAAATGGAAAAATTATGTTCCGGACGAATGATTTGCGAGCGCTGAAGAAATTATTGCGTAAACCGGGCGATGGCATCGCAGTAGATATTATTCAGAGGGCACAATATCCGGATTGTGAAGAATATAATATAATGGATAATAATCTGAATAGTAAAGGAATATTCACAAAAAAGATTATGAGGAATAAATTACTTTCCTCCAATACAAAAAAGAAACAACCCCGTCTGAATAAATTGGAAGTCGTTGTTGCAAAGTTGCCAAAGAAGTTGCAGGAGCCGTATGAAATGAATCTGGTAATTATTCAGAATAAAACTATATGCAGAAGTATTACGCCGAAAAAAGTGGATGCATTGAAGGTAAATGCTTCGATGGTGGAATTATTACCCGATACATTCTGGTGCGGAACAGAAAAATATAGTCCGGCGGGAGAAAGTAATACCCTCTCATTTACAATCCCCTTCAAACAAGGGAAAGCAGATTATTCAACCGCCGACATCGAACCATTTTTCAAAAGTCTCGATGAACCTGATTTTGTTGTTGATGGAGTATATATAACAGGATATTCTTCTATCGAAGGTGACTCGCTTTCGAATGCTGCTCTTCAACGCCGTCGCGCCAACAGCATTGCAGATGCTATGGAGAAGCTTCAGAAAAAGAATATTGATAAAGTAGTTTCTACAAACGATTCGTGGGATACATTTAAGAAACAAGTGAAAGGAACAAAATGGGAATATCTTGCTTCGAAACCTAAATGGGAGGCGCAACAACTCGTAAATAACGGATTGGTGAATGAGTTGGAACCCATTCTGGCGAAAGAACGTTTTTCTTTGATCGTACTCGATGTTGTATATGATATGAGTGGCGATCACGAACAAAAATTCGTTGTGAGATCTTTACAAAAAGCATTGAAAAGTCAGGATCCTATTCAGGCACAAATGGTCCTGAATTTTGCTTCTCTTCAAGTTCTTTCCGGGAAATACGATGCCAAGCCTTTTCTCGATTTTGTTTTCCCGAAAGAAGCACCTTTTGCACCATTAAGAATGACGCAGATATGGTTGAGAAATAAAGTGAATAAAGAAGGATTAACCGACGAATTAAGTAAAGAACTCTCGGATCTGAACGCGCTTGCTCCGACTGATCCATACATACAATATAATAAAGTTTTTTGTGAGATGAACAGTCAGGATGTTAAAGTGAAAGAGAAAGATATTATTCAGGCGAAAATCGATGCATTATATACAACCAAAATGCCGAAAGCTACGGTAGATGGACTTAACCTTGAATTTCAGTTCCGTATTATGGATGCGGTCGATACGACAGATGTGCCGGGACCTCTTGTTAATCAGTGTATAGAAAAAATAAAAACTATATATAATGTAAAAGAAGCGACCTGGCAAAATGCACTTAAACTGGCAATGATTTTCCATCGGATGGGAGATAACAGATATGCGCTTACACTTCTTGATCCTTTGGTGGATAAAAAGGATGTCGATCAGGATGTTCTTTTTACATATATAGCGCTATGCAGTTATTTCAAGGACAGAATTAATTCTCAGAAATTTGTAAGTTCACTGGAAAAAGCGAATGAAGCGAATCCGACCCGTTATTGCGATTTGTTCGGAAAATCAGGTCTGACATTTCAGGTGTTTGATAATCCTTTTGTGAAACAGGATTTTTGCAAATCCTGTCGGAAATAAAAGGAATGAGATATGGTTATATTTGTTTTTTTCTCCTGCTGAATCAACTTCTTTTTTCACAACTCCCATCTTTAATTCCGTTCCGTGACAAGGATGGTTGGGGTTTCGCAGACACCAGCGGAAAGATAATTATACCAACACAATACGATACGATTTCATTTTTTGAAAATGACTTTGCCATATATAAAATTGGTCCGGTTTATGGCTTCTTATCTATGAACAAAAAAGACAAAAAGTTTGAGTCGGGTATTGAGCCTATTGAAATCAGTGATGAATGTATTATTGCCAGATCAAATGGTAAATTGGGTTTGATGTCGTATGGACGAAAATGGCTTGTGCAACCGCAGTTCGACAGGATTGATGCGTTTGAGCATGGGCTTGCGATCGTATGTGCGGATGGCAAATGTGGCATGATGGATGTACATGGTAAAATCAAGGTTCCTTTAAAATATATGATTGATATTCATGCTTTATCAGGTGGACTTGCTTGCGTGTCAATCGATGATAAGTTTGGTTACGTAAATAAAAACGGCAAGGAAATTATTCCGCTTAAATATGATAATGTCTCAACTTTTGAACATGGAAAAGCGAGAGTTATGAAAAACGGAAAGTGGGGAGTTGTTGATTCACTGGGTCACGAGGTTATCGAATTGGTATATAATCAGTTAAACAGTTTGCGCGAAGGATTTTTTGGCGCTGAACTCAATGGCAGAGCAGGTTTTCTTGACTCGACAGGAAAAGTATCGGTTGCTTTTAAATACGAGAAGGTAGGAAGTTTCTCGGAAGATCGTGTTTGGGTTTATGCTTACAACTATTATGGTTTTCTTGATAAAAAGGGAGATGAAAAAATCGGATTAAAGTATGAGCAGGTGGATGATTTTCACAATCAACGCGCTGCAGTTTTCAAAGAAAAGAAGTGGGGTTTTGTTGATCCCGATGGTCACGAACTCATTCCCCTCCAATTCGATAAGGTCGATAATTTCAGTGAATATCATGCGGTAGTTTCCATGGGAGATAAATGGGGAATGATTGATACGACCGGCAAAATTGTTGCGCCCATGATTTATGATTTCGCCGGAACGATGATGAATGGGTTTTCAAGAATTATCAGAAATGGGAAATACGGATATATTGATGCTTCAGGACGTGAAGTTATTGCTCCTAAATATGACGATGCAGAAGATTTTCAACCAGGTTTGACGAAAGTCAAAAGTTCGGGGAAATGGGGTTTTATCGATAAATACGGGAGGGAATACTTCACCCGTTGAAAACTTTTCTCCCTCATTTAGAATTGTTTGCAGGTTCGACGTAACCAACTTGTTTATTTTAACTAAAAATGTATTTACATTTGTTTCATAATATTAAAGTCGTTGCATGCAACGTCTCTACCCATCAACCCATCAACCCTTCAACCCTTCAACCAATTGATCTTAGTTACATCAACATCCATCGACGACGCACATCAGCGGGTTCAAAAACTCGCTGAGGATGATTTTGATGAAATCATGGAGCAATTTTCGGAGGAACAACCGTACCTTTTTGCTTATGTTACAGCGCTAAGTGAAGAATTGCCTGATACAGGTCCACGGGAATGGATGATTCTGATGACATTGGTTGTATGGCATTCATATCGTATCGAAACTGAGCAGATACCTTTGGTTGAAGAATCAGTTATTATCGAAATCGAAAATGAAAACTATGATCGTGCTGAAGAAATGGAATTGATCGGGGAGGAGGATGTTTTTTCAAAGATAGCCGACATGATCGCAAATTTCAATCAGGTGGAATTATATAAATATATTTCGGTTGAAATTATTGATATGGAAAATCAGGAATTGGAAACAGAATCCGAACGTTGGCAGGCATATAGTTTTGCAATTTTGCAGGTGGTAATAGAATCGTTCGACAAAGCAATTAATTTCAAGAACTGGTATTCGTTGAATTAATTTTTCCCCAGTTGCTTAATCCTTTTCCGAATTGCGATAAGCGAACCGATAATAATTAAAAATGCGCCGGTCCACAAAAGGTTAATTGCGGGGAAAATGATGGCTTTCATGATAATGAACTCATGGGTTCGTTTTTCTGTTATTGAAATATCTACTTTACCATCTTCGGGATACAATTTAGCAAAATCAAGTTTAATTCCCAGACTATCAATTTCTGAAGTGATCGAGTAAATATTGTTTCCTCTGACGACAAGTACCGGCATCGTTTCAAATTTTCGTTTGTTCGCATTGATGAGTTCAATTC
>JAHEYM010000200.1 GCA_023251595.1 Bacteroidota bacterium | reverse complement strand
GAAATTATTCGGTGACAGTGACGTATGCCGGCGGATGTACATCAACATCACCTGTAACAACCGTGACAGTAAATCCGACACCGAGTACGGCCATAACAGCGAGTGGTCCGACAACCATTTGTCAAGGTCAAACAGTTATGCTGACTGCGGCTGTTGCTGCCGGTTATTTGTGGAATAATGGCGCAACCACACAATCAATCGTTGTCTCCACTTCCGGAAATTATAACGTGACACTCACCAGTGCGCAAGGGTGTACAGCCACTTCAGTGACCACACAAGTAACTGTTAATCCGAATGCAAGCGCTTCAATTACTGCCAGCGGGCCGACTACGATTTGTCCCGGGCAGAATTTGACACTCACTGCAAATAGCGGAACATCCTATATATGGAGTACCGGTGCAACTTCTCAATCTATTACTGTCAACACAACTGGTGTTTATACAGTCACAGTTACAAATTCCAGCGGTTGTACCGCGATTTCAAATGCTGTTAGCGTAACGGTCGGGACCATGCAGGCGAGCGTCACAACAAGTGGCCCGACGACATTCTGTCAGGGCGGAAATGTTTCACTGATGGCGAATGCCGGCTTATCTTATTTGTGGAGTTCAGGTCAGACCACGCAGAGCATTTTTGCTACCAATCCCGGTACATATACAGTTACGGTTACGTATCCGGGAGGATGCACATCTACCTCGGCACCAACGATCGTTGTAATTAATCCGGCTCCGGTATCAACGATTAGTCCATCGCAGGATGTAAATTTTTGTCTGGGAGATAGTATAACACTAACCGCTACCGGAACACCCGGAACTTATAGTTGGAATACAGGGGCTATTTCACAAACTATCACCGCTTATGCTGCCGGAATCTACACGGTTTCTGTAACGGATGCAAACTCTTGTTATGCTTCCAGTTCAATTACATTGACAAGTTATACTGCACCTGTTGCGGGATTTACTTCTTCGGTAACCTGGGCTACGGCGTCGTTTGTTGATTTATCAACAAATGCCTTATCCTATTATTGGACTTTCGGTGATGGAAATTCGTCGAATATAGCAGGTCCCACACATCATTACTATATAGATAATACTTATACTGTAATGCAGATTGTAACCAATCCATGTGGATCTGATACATCTATACAAACCGTTGTGATTACCACCACAGGTATTCCAACGAATATGAATGATGTAGGTGTATATATATACCCGAATCCTGTGAGTGAAGATTTAAATATTTTAATTAACGAGAGTGACTGGAAACAGACGAATATTATTCTGACGGATATGCTCGGAAAATCTGTTTATTCAGAAGTCGTTGAGAATCCCGGAATACATTTCGAAAAACAGGTTAGTGTGAAAACCTTCGCACCAGGGATATATTTCCTCAATGTTCGTTCGGGTGAAGTTAATCTGGTGAAGAAAGTGGTGGTAGAATAATTAGGAATTACGAATTAGGAATTAGGAGACGCTGCCGGGATTTACACTGCTTCTATAGAAATCCGCGATACTTATAAGTTTAAGTCTTAATAAAAAGGGCCGTTTCAGTAGTGAAACAGCCCTTTTTGTTTTAGGTAGGAGCAATTATCTTGTTGAGTTTTTTGCTTTTTTGCTCTTTTTCTTCTTAATTGGTTTTTCTTTTTTAGGAGTTGCTTTAGTGCCCTTTCCGGCAACTTTAGTGTCGGAACTCACTTCTTTGTCACTTTTAACTGATGCTTTACCATCTTTCTTTGTAGCAACGGTAGGCTTATCACCTGTCTTGGCAGCTACTTGTGCTGAGGCAGTTGACAATGTAAGGCCAAATGCGAAAAGAGATGCAATAGTGAATAACAATAGTTTTTTCATGTTTTTTAGTTTAGTGGGTGAATTATGGGACGAAGATAGCAAGGGGAGGTTAAGGTTTAATGAAGATTGAAGACTGTTTTCGAATTCTTTTAAACAGTAACATTGTTGAGAAGCTTCTCGCACAGACTTGTTGTGTCGGCATACCCGATAAAAGTCTGACTCGGTTTCACAGGAGTTATCAGATAATTAAGTCCGAAGCCGACGTTGACAAAACCTTCACCCGAATAAACAACGCCTTGTTCAAGAATCAGGTATGCATAATAATTATATTTGGACAATATTTCACTAAAAAACAATTTTCGCTCATCGTCTAAAAAACATTCAAAGATAATGGTGGGTCTGTCTTTTTCCAAAATGCTTCCCGCACCTTTGAAAACAGACATTTCGAAGGTTTCGACATCGCATTTAATCAAATCTATTTTAATATTATTTTTTTTTTCAAATGTGTCGAGGGTCTGGCTTTTAACAATTTTCTCTACCCATTTTATGGTAGGATAAACAGCTTTGGAAAAACTGCTGTTCGCAGATGAAACGTCTGAGATCGTGTTATCCTGAGGTATTGATATTGCAATTTCACCATCCTTGTCTGCGATCGCGATTTCATGTACAGTTACATTTTTGACAGCGTTCAGTTTTAAATTAACCCTCATTCTTTCAGCGTTGATGCTATATGGTTCGATTGAATGAATGATGGCACCGGGATTGGCGATAGATGCCAATACTGAAAACAAACCGGTATTCGCACCAATGTCAACGATTGTATGGGATTTCTTCGAAAGCTCAATAAATAAATTTAAATCCGCTTTTTCCTGATAAGGAAGATCATAGTAAAAGTAGGAGGGAAGCCCATCATCACATTTATTATAATATTTGAATTTATACGAACCAAAAGTGCACTCTAAAATGCCTGATGGTGACCATCTTTTGATTAAGAAAGAATGAATGTTCACCGATAATTTTGAAGAACCTTTCAGGACAGATCGGAAAACCGCATTGAATGTTGCATTTTCCTTCAGTATTCTTAAAATTCCCATATTTGTTTTTAACGCAATTCTTCCCTCTGTTTTCTATACAGTTGGAAATGCAAATATAGGGTTTTAGGGGAAGTACTATGTAATGCAGATGTATTCAGTATATGTATAAACATTAACCTTCCGTTTCATTTTGATTAGAATAAAAATGTAATTTTATCGTTCCGTTCCGGATATTCGTATGAAAACAAGCATAAGTATAATTGATCAGGAGGGTTCGAAAATCAGCGACGAAACGAATGTGCAATTGTTATGGGCGGCTATGTTGATGGGGGAGTCAGTTATTACATACTGCCAGGCAACCATGCCACTCATTGCTCTGCTCGAATTCGATAAATGCAATAGAAGGGAAAAGGTTGTAATTTATCTTGATTGGCAAAAAAGTAACCCTGAGGTGACAGAGGAGATGGTTAGCCAGATTGAGCGGTTATATTCCGTAATTCTCCGCTGTGATAATATGAAGAGAAAAACAAGGGAGGTCATAGTTGCGCAGGCGAAGGCGGAAAAGGTTCTTCAAACGTTATTTGATGATTTCAAAAAGTACATGCTTGATTACTGCCAATTATCACATACGTCTTCGTTTTTAACGCTGGCGAGTGTTGATGAGAAGCATTGGGACAAACCTTTGCTCCCACTCGATTTTACGATTAAGGATACATTAAGTGGGGTCAATTCAAGCATCGTAACCGTCTTAAATACACTTACCGATTCATCGTGGTTTCCATTTTTCGATTCCCCGATTAAAAATCATTTCAAATCGGTTCCATTGGAAGGTGGAATGATAGATTCGAACGTTGATTTTATATATGATTTTCTTATAGAAATTCCTGAACCTGTCACACTCAATACTTCACAGATTAATCTTGTGCGAAATGACTTCAGTAAATATTCTATGAATCTATTCACTGAAATGACTTCTCTCAATGAAAGACTTGAAAAGATACGATTCGACGGAGATCATACAGAGGAGATCAAATCACTATATCTTGACAAAATTTCACAAATCAAAACACTCTTTCAAAAAGTGGTGAATGAGAGTATCTGTCTCAATGAATTGCGAAAGGAAAATCCTGATGATAAGATGTATCGCGTATATGCGGGCATTGGTTCATTCAACATCCTTCTTGAATTATATAAGTCATTGGATATAATAACCCAGCGTGATGTTTTATATATCAGTGAACATCTCTCCCTGGAGGGTGTAATTAGTAATTCCCGAATATTTTTGTTTCTTGATGTTGTATAATATAATTCCGAAGAATGAGAGAGTTTGAACATGTAGAAGTATCTGAATTCAGCGGATTCTCAATTATTAATACTGAAGATGTGATTGGGTTTCTTCACATTGCTGAAGCATTTAACGTAAAAATTATATTCAGGAAAGGAGCGATTGACAGAGATTCTCCGCCCGAATTATTTTT
Organism: Bacteroidota bacterium; assembly: GCA_023251595.1. GTDB lineage: Bacteria > Bacteroidota > Bacteroidia > AKYH767-A > JABDAW01 > JAHEYM01. The sequence goes on along the minus strand of JAHEYM010000200.1, from coordinate 2,885 downwards.
CTTTAATTTCATGAATATAGTTTATACTATAAAAGCCGATGGATTTATTTTTCTTCAGGACTTTGTTCGTGCGATTGAAAAAAAATTTCCTTCGGCACAGGAATATTATGAGGCAAAGAAAAAAGGATTTGATTCCTACGATGAATATAAACACAGTATAAATGCAGGTGGTGGCGGAAAGGTAGAATTTGAGGAAGCAAAAGCCGCGGGATTTGCGAAAGGCTTCGATTCCTTTTTGAAGAAATATAGTAAGTACAAGGCGTATCAACATACCTCTATCATTGACGAGAATATAGATTCATCCATAAAACTTTTTGATTATGCAAAACGAAAAGGGTTTCCGAATTACACAGAATTTGAAAAGGCTTATGATGCCGGTTACCCTGAGATGACTATATTCAAAGAAGCTATTTCAAAAGGTTTCAAATCATCTGAAGATTATTTTGATGCGATTAATAAAGGATTTAGTTTCCCGACCGAATATGAACTTGCCAAAGAAAAATTGATCCATTCGAAAAAGGAATATGATAATTACCGTTATCTGAAAGATAACAATTTTTATAATATGGCTTTTGATGAGTATCAATTAGTTCAATTGTTGAAGGAATTTCCTAATGGGAGAAAACTTACACTATCTGAGTTGAGAGACGATTTGAAAGAGAAACAGGAGAAATACAAAAGATCATTCAGTGATAGTCCGATTAAAGTACTACCCATGTGGTATATTCAGACAATAGATGATGATGAAAAACTGCATTCTTTTCTGAGCAATAGCGACGAAATTAAAAAACTCGGAACTTATAATCCTTCTGATAAATCATTTGAAATATTTATTAAAAGCAGAACCAAGGTCTACGTGGACGGAAGTAATGTAGCACATGACAGCTACAATGCAAAAGGGATATTTTATAAAAACATCCGATTGGTTGTTCAGGAGTTGAATATATGGGGTTTTACGGATGTCGTCGTCATCGCAGATGCAACCCTCAGGCACAGGGCAAAAGATGCAGGCGAACTCGAGAAGATTAAAAAGATTTGTGCATTTCACGAATCTCCTTCACATGCAAGTGCAGATTTATTTTTGCTCGAATTAATTCATCATGATGGATGTATTATCGTGAGCAACGATGGTTTTGCTGATTGGCAGAGAAAAGATTTCTGGGTTCGTGCCAATATAGACAAGATTCGTGTCACCTTTATGATAACGGGAGACAAAGTTTCTTTTTCAGGAATTGAAAATCATGTAGAAAAGACGGCTTGATTTATTCTTTCAAGATTTTGCCATACCATGTCTTTTGGGGATGCTGAACTTCTACAAAGTAAATGCCTTTTGTGAGGGTGGAAATATCTAATGTTATCTTATTGCCTGACAGATTTTGTTTTTCGAACACAGTTTGTCCTGTTATATTGATCAATTTAATTGTTGCCTGATCAACAGCGTTGGCAAGTGAAATGATAGCATAATCGACCGATGGATTAGGATATATTGTCCGAATAAAATTTGTATTTACGTTATCTGTAGAAGTTACGGTTGCTAATTTCATCACAGTAATTTTACTGGAATCTCCGGTATCGTAATATTCAACATAGACATTATTTGAAGCGTCGATAACGATGTTTGGAAAACTGATTGCTCCTGCCGAGAACCCCGCATTACCTGCATTCACCCAGGAAGTACTCGTATATTCCATTACAGTTGCCTTTGATGAATAAGCACCGTCGGGGAAAACAACAAAAGGAATATTATTCATATCGAATGCTACATTATTTAAATAATCGACATTTGTATTGATATTTTGTCCGCCAACATAAACCCAACTTGTTCCATTATACATTTGAAGATTGGGTGCGAAGGGATTGTATCCCTGATTATAACAGACATAAGGAGCGATTCCGGTATGGTCAAATATAATATGTGCATATTGAATTTGTGCAACAGAAAATGTCGGATTTCCGACATGCACCCAATTCGTTCCGTTGTACATCATTACACTTGCAGCGAAACCATTTGTCTGATCTTGATATCCGATGTATGGTTGATTACTATTATTTAATGCCATTGTCATTTGACCTGTTCCACCGGCTGTAAAACCGGCCGTTCCAATATTTATCCAATTTGTTCCATTGAATTTTTTTACCACTGCTCTTCCTGAATAAGATGCATCGACATAAGCGACATAAGCAGAATCATTGCTGTCGAATTTAAGGGTGCAATTATTTACGACTCCGTCTGAGAAACCTGCTGTTCCCACATTCACCCAATTCGTTCCATTAAATTTCATCACGGTAGTGTGAGAAGCATTCCCGGCATCACCAAAAGCAACATACGGTATATTATTATTATCTATCGCAATTGACATGTCGTAACCCTGACCGGCGGAAAATCCTGCTGTGCCGACAAGCACCCACGAAGCCCCATTATATTTCATGACTGTAATTTTGTCTGCTGATGATGCATCAGCAAATGCAACGTAAGGTGTTCCCGTATTATCGAGCATCATGGAGGTACTCGAGTTAGCAGATACAGGTGTTGAAAAGCCCTGTGTTCCTACTAATTGCCAGGTTTGGGCAGATGTTCTAAAAGTAATTAGTGATAAAATTGTTGATAGAAGTAAAAGTGTTCTTTTCATTTTGGTTGTGAGTTAGTGTTAATTTTTTACTATTTTGGTTGTAAACGTTTTATTCTCTTGTTGGATTTTCAATATATACATACCGCAGCTGAGATTAGAAATTTCGAGTTCTGTTTTTTCGGAGGTTTTGGAAAGTCGTTCTCCGAATATGGAATATATTTCGATTGAATACTTTTGACTTGGATACGGAAGATTTACTGTTATAATATGAGTTGCGGGATTCGGGAATATCGCTGAATTTATAAACTCCTGTTC
>JAHEYM010000199.1 GCA_023251595.1 Bacteroidota bacterium | reverse complement strand
AAAAGAAAGACAGAGAGATTGGTGATTTAATTACAACTCAGGAAATCCTGCTCCATTTCGATTCATGACCTTTTTTGGATTTCATCAATTCAACGAGACATCTGTTTTTTTGCAAGGTGAGATGAGGGTCTTCGTTCAACACCAATGTTGCTGCTTTTCTGGCGAGATCAAGAACAGCCTGATCTTTGGTTAAGTCTGCTAATTTCAGCTCCATAATCCCACTTTGTTTGGTACCCATCAGATCGCCGGGACCTCTTAATTTCATGTCCACTTCAGCAATGACAAAGCCATCGGTTGATGACACCATTGTTTCTATCCGTGTTTTTGCTTCATCCGATAATTTTTTGGAGCTCATCAAAATACAAAACGACTGTGAGGCCCCCCGCCCTACTCTACCACGAAGCTGATGTAGTTGTGAGAGTCCGAACCTTTCGGCACTCTCGATAATCATGACCGACGCATTAGGAATATCAACCCCAACCTCAATTACAGAGGTTGCCACCATAATTTGTGTCTGCTTATTACGGAACCTTTCCATCTCGAAATCTTTGTCCTCTGCTTTCATTTTCCCATGAACAATACTGATCTGATATTGCGGTTTCGGAAATGATCTCGTGATGCTTTCATAACCATCCATTAAATCTTTATAGTCCATTTTCTCAGACTCTTGAATCAGCGGATAAACGATATATATTTGTCGTCCTTCTTCAATTTGTTGTCTCATAAATCCGAACAAACGCAGTCTGTCAGAATCGAATCTGTGGGCTGTACTAGCCGGTGTTCTTCCAGGTGGCAGTTCATCGATTACAGAAATATCCAAATCTCCGTACAGAGCCATGGCAAGCGTTCGGGGTATGGGCGTTGCGGTCATGACGAGAACATGCGGAACTGAAGAATTTTTGTTCCAAAGTATGGATCTCTGTTCAACACCAAACCGATGCTGTTCATCAATCACCACCAATCCGAGATTTGAAAATTGAACAGTATCTTCCATAAGTGCATGAGTTCCAACCAGGATATGAACCGAGCCATCCTGAAGTCCGGAGAAAATTTCCCTTCTCTTTTTAATCTTGGTTGAACCTGTTAACAGCTCAATTCTGATATTTAATTTCCCGGAAAGTGCAGTCAGACTCCTGAAATGCTGGACGGCAAGAATTTCGGTCGGCGCCATGAGACATGCCTGAAAACCATTATCAAGCGCCATCAACATGGTCATTAATGCTACAATTGTTTTTCCACTTCCAACATCTCCCTGCAGAAGACGGTTCATCTGAAAACCTGAACCTACATCTTTTCGGATCTCACGCAGCACTCGTTTCTGCGCCTCAGTGAGTGCGAATGGAAGACATTCTTTATATAAAGTATTGAAATAATTTCCAACAATATTAAAATGAAAACCGCGGACATTTTCTTTCCGGCTCATCTTCGCACCGATCAGATCCATCTGAATAAAAAATAATTCTTCAAACTTCAGACGAAATGTTGCTTTATCAAGAGCTGCCTGACTATTTGGGAAATGGATATCTCTTAGGGCGGTGTCGAGAGGAACAAGTTTAAACGATTCCCGCAAGTCATCGGGAAATGTCTCGGGTATTTTGGGTGCCGTCGCGAGCAAAGTCTTTACAAGTTTCATCATACCCCTGCTATCGAAGCCGGCAGCTTTCGACTTCTCTGTCGTATTGTACACGGGTGAAAAAATGAGTGGTTTCACGGAAGATTCCGGTGTTACTTTTTCAATCTCGGGATGGCTGAAGTTCAGATTTCCGTTGAACAGATTCGGTTTTCCGAAAAGAATAAATTCAGCGCCGGGAATAATAATGTCTTTCACCCAATGAATACCCGCAAACCATATAACTTCGATGGTGCCTGTTTGGTCGGCAAATACAGCAGAAAGTCTCCTGCCCTTTCTTTCACCTATCAACTGAATATTCACGAAATGTCCACGCAATTGTACATACTGCTGATCATCCCTGATTTCAGATATTTTGGTAAATCTGGTCCGGTCAACATACCGGAATGGATAATAAGTGAGCAGATCACCGAAAGTTTCGATGTTGAATTCCTTTTTAAGGATCTCTGCCCTTTTGGGTCCGACACCTTTAAGATATCCGACTGCGTTTTGAAGAAAAGAGGAAGTCATAATTTACATTCCTGTTTGGGAGTGAAAAAGAAATTCAAAAATAGGATAAATATTTTTCATACAGATCGAAATTTAGTGTGAATATTGCATTCTATGAATCGGTTGCTTTTCATTCTTAAATTCCTGAATCACATTTTATGGGCAAAGGGAAGACATGGTCTGCATTCGCCTTTCGTTTATGATTTGGTTGAAAATGTGATTCAACCCGATGATGGTCCGACAGATGAAGATAAAATAGAACTCCTTAGGTCAGAACTGTTGAAAGTGAATGATCTGATTGAACTTCGCGATTTGGGTGCAGGTTCAACAATGAACAGTTTGAAAAAGCGGCAGATTAATTCCATCGCAAAAAATTCTCTCAAATCGCCCAAACTTGCGCGATTACTTTTTAGAATTTCAAATCGATTCAAACCGGAATTTCTTCTTGAGCTGGGGACTTCCTTCGGAATCACTTCGATGTATTTGAGTGAAGGAACTTCAACCAAAAAATTTATCACAATTGAAGGTGACCCAATGGTCGCAAAGATTGCAAAAGATAATTTCCTAAAACTGAATTATAAAAATATTGAATTGGTGGAAGGAAATTTTGATGAATTAATGAGCAGCACATTAAAAAAGTTTCCTCGAATTGATCTTGCCTTTGTCGACGGTAATCATAGGAAAATACCAACACTTTCTTACTTCGAACAATTATTGAAAAGCGTTGACAAAAAAACCATTCTCATTTTCGATGATATACATTGGAGCAAGGAGATGGAGGAAGCGTGGGAAATCATAAAACGAAACGAAGGAGTAACGATTACGATTGATTTATTTTTCATCGGTCTAGTTTTTTTTCATGAAAATCAGGCAAAAGAAAATTTCAGAATCCGATTTCTGCCATAAATCGGATGATATTCAATTATTGTTATTTTTGCGCGAATGGAAAGCAAGAAAATTATTGAGTTAAAAAACATCAGCCGGGTATATAAAGTCGGGAACGAAAAGATCCATGCTCTAAAATCAATTACCCTGGATATTTTTCAAAACGATTATGTGGCATTGATGGGTTCGTCCGGATCAGGCAAATCGACTTTGATGAATCTAATTGGTTGTCTCGATACACCATCAGGTGGAGAATATCTTTTGAATGGGATTTCGGTTGAAAAAATGAACGATATCGAACTGGCACGAATACGCAACAAAGAGATTGGTTTTATTTTTCAAACCTTTAATCTCCTGCCAAGAGCTACTGCACTCGAAAATGTAGCTCTCCCCCTTGTCTATGCCGGCACAAATCGCGCATCAAGAAATGAAAGAGCAACGAAGGTAATGAAGGATGTTGGGTTAGGAGATCGCATCACCCACCGTCCGAATGAACTATCAGGCGGACAGCGTCAGAGAGTTGCGATAGCAAGGGCATTGGTGAACAAACCCTCACTCATCTTAGCCGACGAGCCTACAGGCAATCTCGATTCAAAAACGTCAGTCGAAATTATGGCGCTCTTCGATGAGATACATAAAAATGGAAATACAATTGTGCTAGTCACACACGAAGAAGACATCGCCCGTTTTGCGCATCGCATCGTCAGATTGAAGGATGGAAATATCGAATCAGATCACATCAACGATCATATTACGAGGGTAAAAACCGGCATTGCATGAAAATTTATACCAAAACAGGAGATAAAGGCGAGACTTCACTCATTGGCGGTACCCGCGTCGCAAAACATCACCCGAGGATTGAAGCTTATGGTTCAGTCGATGAGTTAAACTCACACGTCGGGCTGCTTCGCGGTCAAAAGATTGAGAAAAAATCAATTGAAACTTTACTTGAAATTCAAGACCGTTTATTCACCATCGGATCTCTACTTGCAGCCGATCCACAGAGGTCAAGAATGAAACTTCCCGAACTCGAAACTGGAGATTCCGAGCTCCTGGAGAGAGAAATTGACCGGATGAATGAGACACTCCCTGATCTAAAGTCTTTCGTTCTACCTGGAGGTAACGATGCTTCCTCCTTCTGTCATATTGCACGTTGTGTTTGTCGAAGAGCTGAGCGACTCATCACAAATTTAGCTGAGACTGAAGAGGTTTCCGACAAGATTTTGATCTACATGAACCGTTTATCGGACTACCTTTTTGTTCTCGCCAGAAAAATAGTCCATGATGAAAAGGGTGAAGAAACAGCGTGGAAGCCAAGAATGACGTAATTTATCGAAGAAAAATTTTTTTATTCTCTCAAAACAAATAATTATTAGCTTTGCGTTCCTTTTACACAAATTAAAACTCAGGGTTATGTATTGGACATTAGAATTAGCTTCTCACCTTGAAGATGCTCCCTGGCCGGCAACTAAAGACGAGTTGATCGATTACGCCATCCGTTCCGGTGCACCACTGGAAGTGATCGAAAATTTGCAGGAACTTGAAGACGAAGGAGAACCATACGAAAGTATTGAGGAAATCTGGCCTGACTATCCAACAAAGGAGGATTTCTTTTTCAATGAAGACGAGTATTAGTAATACTGAACGTGTGAGAATTTTTTCACGAGCACGTACCCATCCGTCTCCGCATATATCATAAAAAGTCCATTCCTGTAGTTCGTTACATCGATTTGCAGATCATACCGATCTACTGAGAATCTCATATCTTCATAATAAATTTTTCCGTAAAGATCTAAAATCATAATATGCAGATCTCCGGTTGTTTTCAATACAAAAGTGACATATAAATTTGTGAGAACCGGATTTGGATCGAAGTTAAATGCCAGCGGTTCACAAGGTCCGTCGGTATAAAACTGAACTCCTCTGTCGTTGAGTGCACGGCAGACATTCCGATAAGTAACATTATCGCAGCCACAAATTGGTCTGAATTCCGGATAGCAGTATGCTCCAAGTCGTATTTGGCTCGAATCCTGACAAGCCCAGGGATTGGGTTGTGCAGAAGAAAGCCTCGGTAGGAATGACAAGAAAAGCAACAATCCGAACGTTCCGGCTTTATATCGCCCTGCAAAAATATTTTCGCTCATTCCATCAACTGTTTGTCATGTAAAAATACTCCATTTTTCATTGAGTTTCAAGACTAATATTTTCATCACCTTGTTGATACGGAATATAGGTCATTATAAACTGAAACATTTCATCCGAAACTCTCATACTTCCGGAGCGCTCTCCTACTTCCTCCGGTGGATTAAACGGGTTATTCGGATTGCCAGATGTATTATCATATATTCCTTCAACCTTAATTACGGAACCTTTTGGAATCTTCAACATTTTTTTAAAAGTATAGAAATATTGCCATCTGAAATCCCATTTATTTATTCTGATTAGTGGAATTGTGTCGCCCGTCGGTTTAATTGCGTACGCTAAAAAACTTTTTCCCAGAAGATGCATGTGCGGATTAATCGTAAGAAGTGAAATATCCATCGGTACCGTAGTTTGCGTACGAAATGTTTTTACTGTATTCGGGGGAATGACAAGCGGTGGTTCAATTTTCGATATACCCAGCGTACCAAGCTGTATTTCAGCAGTCGGTCGTTTCGGCGGACCGGTATCATAAAATATATTACAAATTGATTGATCTATCTGATCTATTGCTGTGGGACCATAATGAATATCTTTAAATAAGATTGCTCCTTTTTTCGCTATTTTAAATCCGCCAATACCGGATGGATAAATAATTCCTTCAACACCCGGAAGATAATTTGTCGCAGAGGGTGTAAGGGTTGGATATGTTCCATCATCATTTGGAATACTCATCAATTTATATCCTTCTTCATAAGTCGAAGAATCTGTATTTATATAATATTTACCTGCAAAGACATCTTTCTTTTTTGCTTCATCATACGTGATTAAATGTCCGTTCACATGGTGAACAATTTTTTTGAACCGGGAATAAATTCAATTGTTTTTACAAAAGTGTCGCAGGGTATTTCGAACGGAATTTTCATCAAATAAAACTGATCCATATTTTTTCCTTTCACCAGAAAAGGTTCCGGCATTTGGAGAACAAGATCGGGTTTGCCTAATTTTGAATTGTCAGGGAACTTGGGTGCTTCAGGCATTGATTCGAGGTCACCTGCCGGCATTCCGGCTTCCACCCAATTCTTTATTAATTCGATCTCTTTTTTCGACAGAAATTTTTCACCAACGAAATGAGAATAATCTGGATCGGCCGGCCAGGGAGGCATGATTCGCGAATCGACAACATGGGCAATCAGTTTTCCTCGTCTCACCACATCATTATATGTCTGCAAGAGAAAAGGAGCTTGTGCCCCCAAACGGTGACAAGGTGTGCAATTTTTATATATGATCGGGGCGATGTCTTTTGCATAAGTTATCGAATTGTCTTTGGGATAGAAATATATGATGACAAATACCAAAACGATCATGAAAACAAAAACGCCGATAATTTTCTTCATGTATATATATCTGAAACTATTCAATAAAACAACCTGCCGGTTGCGTGCGACGTGTTTTTACTATTTTATGATCCAGTGCCGTAGAGATCGCATCCCGAAGAAAATGTTCTGTCACCATCGTTCTCCGTTTGCCAACATCCATCATCTGATTGTCTATACTCCCACTATATAATATATTTCCCAAGCTATCTAATAAATAAGCTTCCGGAGTAACCGTCGCCCGCAGCAATCCTGTAATCGCAAACTTCGGATCAAGGATCGGTTGAAAGGGTATATGGTAGATATTCAAATAGTCAATCATTTGTTTCGGCGTGTAGTATGTTCCGGGAAAGACAGCTATAAAATTCACTCGTTGAGTATCCGTCTGATTCTGCAATTCATTCATGGTCAGTGCATAATTCTGACAAACGGGACATTCCGGCGAAAGAAAAACAAGAACAGAAAGACTTTTTTTGGTTAGATTTAACAACGGATAATTCTCGTTCGTCGGGGTTTTTGCAGAGAGTTGAAAAAAATTTAAGTCAAGCTTTAGTGGTGGAAGTGCATGTTCCTCTCTCGTCTCACAACTATTCAGTAGAAAAATGAACATTGCTCCGATTAAAAGTTTATACTTTGAATTCATGTCCATTTCTAGGCAGAGGTAACTAACTTTGTCCGAATTTTAAAACTGATGATGTCAAATTCTAACAGACCTATAATTATCTGGTTT
>JAHEYM010000198.1 GCA_023251595.1 Bacteroidota bacterium | reverse complement strand
AGTTAAAAGATCATTTGATTTTAAAAGCACAGAACTAATCTGCGCAATCTGCGCGCAATATTTTCTCGCGCAGATAAAACAGATTACAGAGTGCTGAATCTAGTTAAAAGATCATTTGATATTAAAAGCACAGAACTAATCTGCGTAATCTGCGCGAAAAAAATTATTTTTCATCTTTCCAGACAATGATGCCCTTCGTATTTATATAGCATTTTTTATGCGCCATTTCGACTTCTGCGAGTCCGTCCTCAAAATCATCCACATCATCATATATAAATTTGGTGATAAAATGACCTTTATCATCAACCAAAGCGTACTTTTCACTTTCTGCATCTTCAGCAAATGCGAAACCCTCGGAGTATGCTGATACCTCTGCGTAAATCGGTTCGAGAATCAGTTTTCCGGTAGAATCAATTACCCCTGCAAGATCATCACCATCTTCGGTTGTATCCTCTTTTAATACTATGCCCATTCCTTCCGTCAGGTCATCATAATCATAAAACTGATCGTATCTTTTAATTATGATTCCGCTGTTATTTATTAAATATACGGTGTCCTTTTTTACGCCAATGGTCACCCCATGTGAGAAATCCGCGACATCATCATATATCGTATCGATGACCAATTCTCCCGTCTTGTTTATAAATCCGTATTTTCCTTTTCTACTTGGATTTCTGATGTCGCCCCGCACTTCTGCAAGACCTTCCTGAAAACTATATGTCGTATTAAATTGATGTTCGATTATTACTGTACCGGTGGTGTCGATAAAGCACTGTTTTTTATTCAGAACAACTTTAGCGAGCCCTTCCTGAAAACCACTTACCGATTTAAATATTGCCGGTGTGATCTGATTTCCATCATAATCCATCACTCCATATAAACTATCGGTTTGGTAAAATGAAAATCGCTCGCTAAACGTATATATATTTTTGTACATTGGTTTGGAGATCCAATTTCCGTCTTTGTCTATTACACCATACTTACCACCGTCTTTGACCACAGCTCTTCCCTCTTCAAACTTTCCAGCTATGTCAAAACTTCCTTTGAAAGCAGGTTTTCCGTCAACATCGATGTAAAAACTTTTTGAAGCACCGGCTTCTTTAACGGAAGCGAGCCCGTCGGAAAAATAATTTGCAGCTGAATAAACCGGATCGATCTTCACGACGCCGTCATGGTCAATAAAACCATAAAATGACCCCTTTTTAATGCGAAAACGGTTATCCCCGGTTTTGTCTGACTGGGATTGAGCGTAGCTGGACAGACCCAGTATTAATAATAGGAGGAAGGTTGCGGATTTCATATTGAATGGAGAATTTGCCAATGGATTAAGAATCAGTACTGATTCCACAAATGTAGGAATTCTGATTTAAATTTTTAATTGCAGAATATTTCTTTGTGAAACTTCGTACCTTAGCGACTCTGTGGTGAATTTGAAATAAATTCTTTACCTTCGGGAGATGAAATCTGCTGTTTCCATCCTTTTAACACGACTTCTCTCACTTATTTCTTTCTTTTTTCTTTCAATACATACAGAAGCTCAGACCATAACGATTCCTGTGGTCGTACATGTTCTTTGGAAAACTTCTGCGGAAAACATTTCGGATGCACAGGTGCAATCACAAATTGATGTATTGAATGAGGATTTCGGGAGAATTAATGCGGATACAATTAATACACCGGCTGTCTGGCAGAGTATTGCAGCAAATACCGAAATTCAATTTTGTCTTGCACAGACAGATCCTCTCGGAAATCCGACAACAGGAATTGTACACGTGCAAACAACGGTAAATAGTTTCACGAACGATGATGCCGTAAAATTCCATGCTCAGGGTGGTGACGATTCCTGGGATGCAACCAGGTATTTTAATATATGGGTGTGTAATTTGGGCAACGGTTTTATAGGGTACGCGGCATTTCCAAGTTTCCCACAAAACATATATGGCGTAGTTATGAAATACAATGTTTTCGGTCGAATTGGTAATATAGACCCCTCCTATAATAAAGGTAGGAGCACGACACACGAAATCGCGCATTGTTTTAATCTTTCGAATCTGGCTCCAGTTTCAAATTGTGTGGATAATGATTCGGTTCCGGATACCCCTACTCCTTCCGTTGCTTCTTATGGTTGTCCAACCTATCCCTTATTAAGTGCCTGTAATCCGGTTACGGGCGATATGTTTATGAATTTTATGGCTTATACTGATGATAGTTGTATGAACTTATTCACCCTTGGTCAGAAACAACGGATGCGGGCGGTGTTGACGAGTCCGCCATATAATTCGTTGAGCACTTCGAATGTCTGTAACTATACAGGTATCAATAAATTAAATAATATTTCCCCGCATTTGGTTTTTCCAAATCCTTCAGGTGGAAAATTTATTGTTGAAGCTAAAGGCGATTTAATTATTTATAATCTTTATGGTAAAAGAATTTTTCAACAAAAATTAATTTCCGGAAAATCAGAAATTGATCTGAGTAATTATTCTAAAGGAATTTATTTTATATATTTATCTTCCGAAAAGGGAGAAATATTTACGGGGAAAATAATATTGGAGTAGATTTATTCAAGGTGTACCTAACCCCTCTCCAAACAGGAAGTGGAAATAAAGCTTTTCAGCAACGACGGGACTTTCAGAGGATCATTACCCTTTTGCGTCGCCGAGCCGAGCGCATCAATTTTTTCAAATAGCGACCCGTTTGCGTCACCAAAAGCATCGATTGTTTTACCGAGCGAACCGTTCGCGTCGCCGAGTGTATCAATTGTTTTACCAAGCGACTCATTTGCGTCACGGAGAGCATCAATTATTTTACTTAGCGACTCATTTGCGTCACTGCGAGCATTAATTTTTTCAGTTACTAACCCATTTATTTTAGTTACAAACTTCCATGTTTCCTTATCGATGCCCCATTTTTCATTTACAATGTTCCATGTTCTACTATCTATATCCCATGATTCATTTACAAACTTCCATTTTCTGCTGTCTATATCAGATAATTCAATTTCAGACTTCCATTTTCTGCTGTTAATGTTAATTGCATCGTTTACGAACCGACAAAATCCGATTTGTTGATCGTTTGCGTCATTTTTCGACTTCTAAATTCCAATTTCAGTGTTCTTTGCGAAGAAGACAAACAGCTTTGAATCGGATTCTTTGGGTTCTGCATGAATGAATAATAAAAGAAAGAAAAACCTTATTCTTTCCACTGTTACCCTAATAGAAAAATTTTGCCCTCGATCTCTCAACCTTATTGTTTTCGGAGTTGTGAAGTTCTGTATATTAAAAGAAAGAAAAACCTTATCCTCTCCATATTCAACCTTCATAGAAAACGATTGCCCCCAATCTCTCAACCTTATTATTTTCTCAGCCGTTAAGGGTGCATGGTTTAATCTATTCGAGAACTCTGTTTTGTACAAATGTTTAATAAATCAAAAATAAGGTTAGATTTGAGGGGGCAACTTCTTCTATTAAGATTAATAATTCAAAAATAAGGTTAAAAGAAATGTATAACTAAGATGGACGAGGACGATTAAGCCGCTGAGGGATCACTCCTATTATATAGAACGATCCAAATATTTATTTTTCGAAAAGAGAACAATTTGAAAGTTTATACCATACATTTGGGATTCCTTTCGACAACTGATTTCTGAGCCCCTACCCCAAATTAGCAACACATGATTAATATCATAGGAGAAATCAAATTAGGAACAGAGATTTGTTGTCTGTTTCACTATTAATACTAAATGTCATGAAAAGTTCCCCAACCTTTCAACCTTTCAACCTTTCAACCTTTCAACCTTTCAACCTTTCAACCTTTCAAGTCGTTGCGTGCAACGTCTCTACAGATTATTAATCCTCTGCCTATTGTTTTCGACATATTCAATTAATGGGGTTGCTCAAGGTCTTGGTCTAACCGCCTCAAAATCATCCTATATTGGAAATTTCAATACAAGATGCAAATCGAGCGCAGATGGTTCTATCGATTTGTCTGTTTCCAATGGAACACCACCCTACTCATTCTTATGGTCTAACTCGGCAACTACAGAAGATTTAACGGGACTCACCGCCGGCACCTATTCTGTAGTAGTAACCGACTCACTTGGTATTGTTGATTCACTCTCGGTTACTTTAATTGAACCAAATTTATTAACAGCGAATCTCACCACAACACTACATCATGGCTATGCAGTTCCCTGCAATGGTGGAACTGCTTCAATTTCGCTTACCCCAAACGGGGGTGCGCCCTCATATACGTATTCATGGTCGAATTCGGATAGTTCTCAAAATCTTGAGGGGGTCGGGGCAGGAAATTATACCGTAACTGTTACAGATGCAAACGGTTGTTCAGTATCGGGGAATATTACCTTAGCACAGCCAAGCGCGATAACCACAAGTTTATCGAGTCCAACGAACAGTTTTGGCTTCAATATTTCATGCGACTCTACAAACGGGGAAATCGATTTAAATGTAAGTGGTGGTGTTTCCGGATTTCGATATAATTGGAATAATGGTAAGCTGACACAAAATATATATAATTTAGATGTCGGTTCTTATTCTGTGACTGTAAAAGATAGTAACGATTGCGCGGTAACCGATACCATTACAATCACTGCACCTCCGAAATTGGCAGGTGTTAACGACAGCGTGGTTAAATATTCAAATAACAAAAACATGAGTTGTTACGGATGCCATGACGGAATAATAGTTGCGCAACCCATCGGAGGAACAACTCCATATTCTTATCTTTGGAGTACGGGTGCAACAACCCAAACTGTGACGGGTTTATATCCAAGTATTGATGCATTGACAACCTATTCTTTTATAGTTACGGATGCAGGTGGTTGTATTAAAACATTATCAGACATTTCGCTTTCGAACGCACCACCACCACCAGCCATGCAATTAACAGCAACAAAATCTAATTTTAATGGATTCAATATTTCCTGTCACGGAAATAGCGACGGAAGTATCGATCTATCTGTTGTTGATGGAACCCCGCCATACACGTATATGTGGTCGAATGCCGCCACTACACAAGATATTTCCGGATTAAGCGGGGGGACGTATCAGGTAAATGTTACTGATTCATTTGGATTTAAAGATTCGTTGAAAATATATCTATTGGAACCGAATATCCTGACATCAACCCTTACACCCGTATTACACTCAGTTTATGCAATTTCCTGTTATGGTGGAAATGACGGGAAAGTTTCTGCAAAAGGATCGGGAGGTGCTGCAGTCGCCGCTACAATAAATCCATATACATATTTATGGTCGGATAGTTCTACTTCAGCAACTTTAGAGGGAGTGATAGCCGGAACTTATCATGTAACCATTTCTGATATAAACAATTGTACGGTTACAGATAGTATTATCTTGACACAACCAAATGCAATTACAGATTCAATATCGAGTCCGGTTAATTCTTTAGGATTTAACACAACTTGCAATGGAAAAGACGGTTCTATAAATTTAAGCGTCAATGGAGGAGTTCCGACAGCCACCTTTGGTTATTTTTATTACTGGAATAATGGTAGTATCTCACAAAATCCTTCCAATCTATATCCCGGTTCTTATTCAGTTACGATTAAAGATAATGTGGGTTGTTTTAAGATTGATACAATCACGCTCAATACCCCACCACAGATCACTTCTTTATCCGACAGCATTAATATATATTCCGATAATGCAAACGTAAGTTGCGATACGTGTACAGATGGGGTAATCACTGCTTTACCGGTTGGTGGAACTTCACCCTATACTTATTCATGGAGCAATTCTCAAACAACACAAACCATAACCGGTTGCTTACCCCTTCCTAAAACATATAGTGTTGAAGTTACCGATGCTGCGGGTTGTAAAAAATCCATAGAAAGAATAATGCTTGCTCCACCAAAAAGCAACGATTGGAAAGCAACCGGTAATTATGAGAGCAATGGAATTCTTGGCACATTAGATAGTTCGGAATTAAAAATTGTTACAAATTCTTCGGAACGTATGCGTGTGGCTGCCAACGGAAATGTAGGAATCGGCACTATTAATCCAACTGAAAGATTAGAAATAAATGGCAATGTGAAAATACATGGGGCATTGACGGTTGATAGTATGGCGAATACTATTATGAATTTTGATACCATCCGTACGAGTAGGATTATGGCGTTGGCAGGTGATTCATTGATTCATTTCGGTGACAGTTCTACCATTTTAATTCCAAATTGGTGCAAATTATGGAACGATGGTACAAACGGTTTTGCAAAAGGAATAACATTGGGTTCAGGCTACAATGGTCCAAGTACACCACAAAATCCATATCCCACAGGGTCAATTGCAATTGGTATGTATTCTACAGCAATAGGTTATAATGTTAGAGCCGGATATAATGCAATTCATAATCATCATGCGGGAAATAATGTCATAATCGGCAACAGTGGTGATCCATATTCCTACTTTGACAATGATGTTTCAAATTCATTAATGGTGGGATTTAATAGCAATATTCCAACCCTCTCAATCAGTCCTTCACATGGAAATGGCACTACCGGTGCAGTCGGAATCGGAGTTGTCACTATGGATGATTTAGCAGCAGTTCAATCTTCAGGATACTTGTTAGCGGTTAAAGGTAAAGTTATTGCCGAAGAATTCAGAGTAAAATTATATAGTGTCGGTTGGCCGGATTATGTTTTTGATGCAAATTACAAATTAAGGTCACTTAAAGAATTATCTGAATATTTATTGCTTAACAAGCATCTGCCGGGTATTCCTTCTTCAGGAGAGGTGAAAACCGACGGTTTTGCTTTGGGGGAAATGCAATCTCGGCTTCTTAAACAACTGGAAGAATTAACATTGTATATCATTCAACAGGATGAAAAAATTCAAAAAATGCAAAACGCAATTAATGAACTCCAACTTCTTAAAAAGTAATCATTCTAATTCAGGGTGCTCTTTCTTGCTTGTAATAATAAAAGATTAATGAATTCATCCCTTAATAAATCTATAAAAAGATGAGATATTTTGCTTTTGTTCTCGCATCGACATCAATCCTCTTGACTGCCGTCAGTTGTCAGCAAGAACCAACAGCAAGGTTCGTGACAGATAAAAGTGAATATATAGCAGGGGAAACAGTACATTTAACCAATACCTCTTCTGATGGCAGTTCCTTCCAATGGACGATGCCTGATGGACAGACATTAAATACGAATAACGCAGACTATATAATTAATGTGAATGACACCTTCGAAACATTAACCTTCAAAC
>JAHEYM010000197.1:1060-7253 GCA_023251595.1 Bacteroidota bacterium | reverse complement strand
TTTTATTATCCAAACTAAAACCGCAATAGGTACATATATTCTGACACTCATTACTGAGATAAAGGGGAATATACATCTGCATCGTTTTCCCAAATCTTTTCAGTGTTAGATTTCGACTTAGTTGCGCCATTCGTTCGAGAAAGGGAGTTGCCGCCGGAGAAATTAATTTTTTAAAATCTTCTATATTACATTCAGTATTTGGTGAGGATTCCTTCCGCTTCAAAAGCAATTCTACATCAGAAGATTTTTTATTTAAAATATCTTCTGAAATTTCACTCCAATTATATTTCTCAAATAATTCAGAAAACATTTTTGTTCTTATTAATATTTTGTTGCTCGCTCAGAAGAATTGTAAGTCGTTGCGTGCAACGCCTCTACATAACGATCAGATCGAATCAAGGAAAGCTGTTAAGGGACTGGAGGCTTTTGCACTATAATACTTTTCACCTAATCCTGCTTCAAATGCTAATCTTCCTGCCTCCACTGCCATTCTGAATGCTTTTGCAATCAGAACAGGATTTTTCGAAACTGCCAATGCAGTATTAATCAGTACTGCATCTGCACCCATTTCCATTGCTTCGGATGCATGGGAAGGAGCACCGATTCCCGCATCAATAATTACAGGAACACAACTTTGCTCAATAATAATTTCGAGCATTCGCTTTGTTTGAAGTCCGCTGTTGCTGCCAATGAGTGAACCCAAAGGCATCACTGCAGCAACACCAACCTCTTCCAATCTTTTGCACAGCACAGGATCTGCATGTATGTATGGGAGAATAATAAAACCAGATTTCACCAGTGCTTCCGCGGCTTTCAGTGTTTCTACCGGATCAGGTAAAAGATATTTCGGATCGGGATGAATTTCCAACTTCAACCAATTTGTTTCTAATGCTTCTCTTGCGAGCTCAGCAGCAAAAATTGCTTCTTTTGCATTTCTAACACCTGATGTATTTGGCAATAAATCGAAAGGTGCGTCTTTCAAATAATTCAGAATCTGATCTTTTTGGTTGAAAGAAGATTCGATCTCAGAATGCCGTAGATCTGAACTATTAATTCTTTTTAATGCGACCGTAACTAATTCAGTTCCTGATTCGAGCAGAACCTCGCGCATAAGTTCATGATTTCCGAATTTGCCTGTACCCGTAAAGAGACGCGAACTGAACTTCTTCCCCGCGATAACCAATGGATTTATTTTCATGATTTATTTTTTCTTCTTTAAATTAACTTTAAATAACTCACGTAATATTTCTTCCGTCTTTTTTCGTTTATCGGAAGCCAAATTCACACCGGAGGAAACAGCGATACCATGAATTCCACATTCCATCAAATGAGGAATATCCGCTTCACCAATGCCACCGATTGCTATTAACGGGATACTAATTTTATTTTTTCTGCATTCTTCAACAATTTTTTCAATACCTGTAAAACCTAATACCGGATTTAGTTTTTCCTTCGTAAACGTAAAACGGAACGGACCGATTCCTGTATAATCCAAACCTGCTTTTGCATTTTCTACCACATCAGAAAAACTATTTGCTGAACCACCAATAATATAATCCTTACCCAACATTTTTCTTGCTTCAGAAGCCGGGAAATCTTTTCTCCCAAGATGCACACCATCTGCACCTACCCGTTTCACAATCTGAAGATGGTCATTTATGATAAAACAGGCATTATATTCCCGACAAACATCTTTTGTTTGAAATGCAATCTTCAACAATTCATCCTGAGAAATATTTTTAACACGGAGTTGCACCCAATCGGCACCTCCTTTACACGCTTGCTCTGCCAATTCTGCATGAGAATACCCTTCGACTGTGTGCGTAATATATTGAAATCTTGATATCGGTTTCATGGAGGATAAAATCTTTTAATTATTAATTACAGAATAAATAGTTGGTAACATAATCTTTTGCTCTTAAGCAAGCTTTGTGAATTGTAAAACCTTTGGCAAGGCTGGCGGTAATACCCGCCGACAGAACACATCCTGTTCCATGTTTCCCCGCAGGAGAAATTTTTGGTGCTTTGAACACCGATGTTTTTCTATTGAAAATCAAATAATCTCTCCCCAAATTCTTTTCGCTATGGCCACCTTTGAGATATACATTGCAATATTCACCCAACAAATCAGCAGCTTTCATGGTATCTGATTCATTCATTAATATTCTTATCTCATTCATGTTAGGGGTAATGAGAAATATTTTTCTGCATATTTTTTGAAGCTTGTCAATTTCGAATGTTTCGTGAATTTTATATTGGGTTGAAGTTGATAAAATGGGATCCCATATAATTTTAATTTTCGGATTAATCTCTGTCAATGTATCCAGAATTTTATCAAGCACATCTGCATTTTGAATCATTCCGATTTTTACAAATTCAATATTATTGACTTTTGTAACAATATTAATTTGTTTTATAATCGAATCTTGTGAAACCCACTCCACTCCTGTAAATTCAAGTTCATTCTGAAATGTGATCGCTGATACGACCCCAAGTCCTTTTACTTTGTTCGCTTCAAATGTCTTTATATCGGCGAGTATTCCTGCACCTCCTGACGGATCGAACCCCGCAACACTTAATGCACAGAATCTATTTCGGGACATAGTTTTATTATTCGTTCGAACGATTGAACAGGATTCTTTTCTCCCCAGATTGCACCGAGCAAAGCGGCACCGGCAAATCCGTATTTCTTAACGAGTTCGATTCGTTCCTCACTGACTCCACCAAGTGCTATGATTTTATTTGTTTGATATAATTCCGAATGTTTTTCAAATGTGAGATCTCTGAATGTGCTTTTAGTCCCACCTTTCGATATACTGTCGAACACGAGACTCAGGAAAGCATAATCATATATGAACGCACTTGTTTGAATTTCCGCGATACCATGAAAAGAAGTACTGAAAACACAATTCTTTTTCGCAAACAACTCCTCATTACCTCCACGAGAAGTAATTTTTTTTCGCTCCCTTGAAGGAAAATGTCTCCCGGCCAAACCATATCTCTCAACAAGTTCATGATTCGTATGAACCATAATTTTATGATGATGCACCTGATCAATTTTCTCGATAAATGCCGACATCTCATTCTCTTCCATGTGGGGTTTTCGTAGGTGAAAGTGTTGCAGACCACTGACAAACAATTCGTTTATCAATTCAATTTCATGGCTGAGTGATGTTGGATTTGAGAGGACAATTATTTTCATACAATTTCTTCTATATATATATTTGAACCACCTTTTGTAAATTCTTTTGCTTTTTCTTCCATCCCTTTCATCAAAGCATCATTTTCTTCCATCCCGAGTTTGTCCGCATACTCACGTACATCCTGCGTAATTTTCATCGAACAAAAATGTGGTCCGCACATCGAACAGAAATGTGCTGTTTTTGCATTGTCTGATGGAAGTGTTTCATCGTGAAATGATTTTGCCGTCTCAGGATCAAGCGATAAATTAAATTGATCTTCCCATCTGAATTCAAAACGTGCTTTACTTAATAAATCATCACGCATTTGGGCACCCGGGTGACGTTTCGCGAGATCCGCAGCGTGTGCAGCAATTTTATATGCGATTACTCCGTCTTTCACATCTTTTTTATCAGGCAAACCCAAATGTTCTTTTGGTGTTACATAACAAAGAAGTGCGGTACCCATCCAACCAATCATTGCTGCCCCGATGGCAGAAGTAATATGATCGTAACCGGGTGCGATATCTGTTGTCAAAGGTCCGAGTGTATAAAACGGTGCCTCAGCGCAAATCTCCAGTTGACGATCCATATTCTCTTTTATTTTATGCATCGGCACGTGTCCCGGACCTTCAATCATTACCTGTACATCATGTTTCCACGCGATTTGAGTTAATTCTCCCAACGTATCGAGTTCAGCAAACTGGGCATCATCATTGGCATCGGCAATACATCCGGGTCTTAATCCATCTCCCAAAGAAAAAGAAACATCATACATTTTCATGATCTCACAAATATCTTCAAAATGTGTATAAAGAAAATTTTCTTTGTGATGGGCGAGACACCATTTTGCGAGAATGGATCCACCACGCGAAACAATTCCTGTAACCCTTTTTGCCGTAAGCGGAATATATTTTAATAAAACGCCTGCGTGAATTGTAAAATAATCTACTCCCTGCTCTGCCTGTTCAATTAAAGTGTCGCGAAACATTTCCCATGTGAGATCTTCCGCCTTACCATTTACTTTTTCAAGTGCCTGATATATAGGAACCGTCCCTATCGGAACCGGAGAATTGCGAATAATCCATTCACGCGTTTCATGAATGTTTTCACCGGTCGACAAATCCATGACAGTATCAGCGCCCCAACGACAAGCCCAGACTGCCTTTTCTACCTCTTCTTCAATACCTGAAGAGACCGCAGAATTTCCTATATTGGCATTTATTTTCACCAGAAAATTACGTCCGATAATCATCGGTTCACTTTCGGGGTGATTAATATTTGAAGGAATAATTGCTCTTCCGCACGCGACCTCTGAGCGAACAAATTCCGGATCACAATTTTCCCGAATTGCAATATATTCCATTTCCTTTGTAATGATGCCTTGTCGCGCATAATGCATCTGACTTACATTACCTCCTGATTTTGCTTTTAATGGTTTTTTTAAATGTGTGAACCTAAGATGCGAAATATCGTTGTTCAGAAGTCGTTCTCTGCCAAACGAAGACGAAACATCGTTGAGTTGATCTACATCTCCCCGATTTAATATCCATTTCTCTCTCAAAGCAGGAATACCTTCGCGTATATCTAATTTAATAGTAGGATCAGTAAATGGTCCGCTGGTATCGTAAACACGAAATTGTTTGCCAGAATCTTTTGTTTGAAATTTTGTTGCATATCCATCCGACAACTCAATTTCGCGCATGGCCACATTGATATCGGGTGTTTTTCCTTGTATATATACTTTCTTTGATTTAGAAAAACTTCCGGTAGTGATTGTATTTTCTGATGTTGGTGTATTCATAATTTGGTCGTTTATTATTCATTCGTTCGATGGGTTTCACCCGTCGTTGACATATTAAAACCTTTCAGGTTTTTTCGGGATTTTTTATCTCCAGCAAAAGCTGGAGTCTATTGATATTCGATCCACTCTTTAACTCTTTCATTCTTTAACTCTTTCACTCCTAATTCCTAATTCTTCATTCCTAATTAATTTACCCCCCTTGCGTTGCTTGAATAATTAAAACTTTATCATTTTCATTTAATGTATATTCAGTCCATTTAATTTTTGGAACAACGGCTTCGTTAATAGCCACAGCGATTCCTTTTTTGTCAGCATAAGACAATTGTCCAAGCAACTCTGAAATTTTTGCAGATTCCGTTAATTCGATTGACTCGTTATTGACAAAAAGCTTCATTCCGTTAATGGTAGAAGGAGTGTTCGCAATGTGAGAAAATTACTTTTTCCTTCGGCAGCATAATCTGCATCAGGTTCAAAGGGTTTATTCTCAGCTTCTTATCCCGAAGCACCCCTAAAGTGATGGACAAATATAAACATTTTTTAGATAAACTGATGGATTTGTTGAAAAGATTTATTCTGGTTGCAAATGGATGTCGTTGGTTACATTGACCTCTAGGTTCGATGGACTTGGTCCGTCGCTGACATATTTTGTCCTTTCAGGTCAACTCATTCTTTCACTCTTTCATTTTTTCATTCTTTAACTAAAGCATCTCCTTCCGGTAATTCCAAAGTTTTAATCTCCGCAATTGCATTTCCGGCAATCCCTTTTACCGAGCCGTACATGTGGGTGGTGTTTAACAGCACTTTTTGAATTTGTTTTTCACGCTTTTTCCAGATTTGTTCCATTGCTCGTTTTTCTGTTTCGAGATCTTTTGCCATTTGTGTAAATCCTTCGACAATTGCTTCTATTTGCAAACGAAATTCATTACTCGTTAAATAATCATATAACATTACCATTTTTTCACCTTTATTTTCCTGGGTTGAAACGGCATGTGAAATTTGAATTACAGATTCTCTTAAAACGAAACATAGTCCTTTAAATTCTTCAAAAGAACAAATCCAGATTCCATCTTTTTGTCCCATGCGTTCCATATCTTTTGGAAAAGCATCGGTTACCAGCACTCCAAAAGTGGCTCCTTTTGCACGCATATCTTCTTTGAATTTTTCGATCCAACCGGCGGAAAATTCTTTGGTTCTTTTGCTTTCATAATAT
>JAHEYM010000197.1:0-1050 GCA_023251595.1 Bacteroidota bacterium | reverse complement strand
ATGCTTCCGCAATTAGGTCGGGTATGTGTATTTATGATCTGAACACAATCTGCACCCCTCACTCCTTTTTTAATTTCATCAATGGTATCGAACGGGAATTTTGCGCGCAACCATTCTTCAATCGCAAGTTCCTGAACTTCACCCTGAGTCTGCATAGAACCTTGCTGTGCCTTACGTTGCGCATCCATCAGATTTTCTTTAAGTTGATTAATAATATGATCTCTCTCAGCCAACTTTAATTGCGATTTATCTGCTTCTTCCTTCCGAATCTTTTCTTTTTCTTCCCCGATTTTTTGCGTGATTTTTATTTCCGATTCTGCCTCAATTTTTCCCTGCAACTCATCTTTTTCGCGGGTTAATTTCGACATTTCAGCTTTTATTTTATTCAGATCCTTTGTTTCATTTACTTTTAGCTGTAATTGTTCCTGATACGATTTTAATTCTTCGGATTTTTCTTCCGTTATCTGATCGCGTAATTTCTTCTCCATTTTCATTTTCTCCATCATCATCTTTTCACGAACTTCTTTTTCAACCGTTTCGCCAAGAGCAGATTTTTGTCGCTCGATCTCTTCTTTTTGCTTATTTATTTCGCCCAACTTTTGCTCAAATGTTTTCCGCTGTTCCGCTAATTTGGAATTATATTCTTTTTCAATTTCGGAATGAACCTGTTGAGATAAAATTTCATTGACATCGATACTTGTGCCGCAGTTCGGACATTTAATTTGGGTAGACATTCAGGGGTTAGGTGTTAGTGGTTAGTGGTTAGTGAAATATTCAGCATGAATATTCACCACTTAATTCCCCTCTCGAGAGGGGCTAGGTGTGTGTTTTGAAGTCGCTAGATGTTTTGTCAAATACGCTCGCAAGATAAAAAATAGTTTTCAGAAATTCCTTCACCAACCGAATGAAAGCTATATTTGTCTGCTGTAAATGGGCTACGAAAGCACTAAAGCACTAAGAAATAACTCATCGATGAACCGCTCGCTTTTTCTCCTTCTCTTACTCGTTCTCCTTTCCCGTCTCCCCTTCCTGCAAGCGGGTTACGGTTCT
>JAHEYM010000010.1:19643-25109 GCA_023251595.1 Bacteroidota bacterium | reverse complement strand
CGGAAAGACCTGCAGGAATATTATTCTGGAAGATGCTTCAGGTGTTTATCAAAACATGTATAGTTTAAAAAATCAATACGTGATTCTGTTTTTCTGGGATCCTGATTGCGGGCATTGCAAATCCGCCATGCCTAAAATGATTGATTTATATGAAAAATACAAATCGAAGGATGTAGAAATATTTGCGATCTGTACGGAAGCAGAAGTGGATAAATGGAAGAAATTTATTCAGGAAAAAAATCTGAAATGGATCAATGTTGCTGACCCACATTTTAAAACGAATGTGCGTCATGAATTTGATATCACTTCAACCCCTCAAATTTTCCTTCTTGATAAGGATCGTAAAATTATCTGCAAGAAAGTTGATGTTGAGCATCTCGGCGATTTCCTCGATCACATGTTCAAAGAGAAGGTGAAGGACCTGAATTAATTGCCTGATTGAAACAATGTCTGCATAAAGGTTCATAACTTTCGAGTTCACCCAACATGATTTTATCCGTTTCCGCCGATTTTCTGTGTGAAATATGAGCGAGACTTCCACATCTGATACAGATAGCGTGTACCTTCGTAACATACTCAGCAAGTGCGAGCATTTGAGGCATGGGTCCGAAGGGTCTGCCAAGAAAGTCCATATCAAGTCCGGCTACTATGACTCTTGTTCCCCGATCTGCGAGCGATCTGCACACGTTTGGAAGTTCATCATCGAAAAACTGGGCCTCGTCTACGCCAACGACTTCGACTTCACTCGAAAGTAACAAAATATGTGAGGAAGATGGCACAGGCGTAGATGGAATCGCATTTGAGTCGTGGGATACAATATCCGACTCATGGTATCGGTTATCAACCTGTGGTTTGAAAATTTCGACCCGCTGCTGCGCAATTCTGGCACGTTTAAGCCTTCTTATAAGCTCTTCTGTCTTCCCTGAAAACATCGAACCACAGATCACTTCGATCCATCCGCGTTTCGGTTCGGTTTTATGTGGATACTCAAGGAACATTTTCGGACGGCGACTGATTATTAATTCATAAATTTGGTGCGCGATTCAAGCGACACCGGTCGGCAAAAATACCACAAAAACGGACGTTAAATAACTTTAATAAATATGGATACGAAAACCATTCACCAACAAATTGATATTCTGCTCGAAACCCTCGCGGAGCAAGAGGAAAAAATGATGAGCTATGCAGGGAGAATACCGCAGATTGAAATCGATATTTTTCTGAAAAATATACGGGATCTGTATGAGTTTTCAACGGTTCTCGACAAACTCAATACACGGGAAAACACGCTCCCGTCACCCGAAAAAACGAAAGTCGCTCCGGTAGTGAACCCGGTCGAAATGAAGGAACATGAGGAGACTGAACACTATGAAACAGTGATTACCGACTTGGAAGTTGAAGTCCCCAAGCTTGCTCCTGCTACTCCGGTCACGTCAAATACTGTCGCTGCTGAAGTAAAGCCCGCAGTGGGAAAGGATAAGCGAAAAAAAACAATTTCTGAAGGCATGCTTTTCGAAGACCAGCTCACGATTGGCGAACAGTTTGAAAAAAAGCAGAGTCTTCATGAAAAGCTTTCTGAGAAGAAAGCAGAAGCAAATTTGTCGGATAAATTAAGCAGAAAAAGAATTGAGAACCTAAAGGCTGCTATCGGTATTAACGATAAGTTTAGCTTTATCAATCATCTCTTCGACGGTAGTTCTGACGATTATAATGAAGCACTTGAATATCTGGAGAATTGCGGAAATTATACGGAAGCTGAGACGTATGTTAAAAATCAACTCTCGTCTAAATTCTCCTGGGAACAGGATAACCCCGCTATGCCAAGGTTCATGGAATTTCTGGAAAAACGATATCTCGCCTGATGATTTTTTATCCTGCGAACCGGAATTTAAATTGTTTTATTCTTTTATTGATTCTGGTAGTAACGCAAACGGCTTATGGTATAAAATTGTCAGGGAAAGTGAGTGATAATAAACATCAATCGCTTCCATTTGCAAGTGTATATATAAAAGGAACCACAACCGGTACTGCCACAAATGCTGACGGTTATTACACGCTTGAACTGGCTCCCGGAAATTACGAATTGATCTTTAGTTTTATCGGGTTTAAATCGCATTCGGAAAAAATCACGATCAATACGACACCTGTTTTTCTTGACGTAATCCTGGAAACACAGGATTTAAAATTGAAGGAATTAACAGTGACTGCGAATGCGGAAGATCCCGGATATGCCATTATTCGAAAGGCACAAAAAATGCGGAAAACATATCTCGAGCAGGTTGACGCTTATTCCTGCGATGTATATATAAAAGGATTACAACGCATCACCAAAAAACCTCAAAAAATTATGGGGATGGAAGTAGATCCTGAGGCAGAGATCGATAGCACATCAGGTATTTTTTATTTATCGGAGTCGGTTTCTAAATTTAATTATATGAAACCGAAAAAGATTAAGGAAGAAATGATTTCTTCAAAAGTCAGCGGCGACAACAAAGCTTTTAGTTATAATCAGGCATCAGATATGCTTTTTAATTTTTACGAAAATCTGTTGGATCTGGATCAACTAAGTGAACGGGGATTTGTTTCGCCTATTTCTGTTTCAGCAATGTTATATTACCATTTCAGATTAGACGGAAGTTATCTTGAGGATGGTAAATTCATTCATAAAATAGAAGTTATTCCGATCCGCAAATCAGATCCTGTTTTTCGTGGGTATATATATATTCAGGATGACACATGGAGGATTCACAGCGCAGATTTATATCTTACGAAAGATGCCAACATCGATTTTGTCGATACGCTTCGCGTTGAACAAAATTTCATTTCCGTAGATGCCGAAACCTGGCTTCCGTTTACAAACCGCTTGCTGTTTGTTTTCAGTGTGCTCGGTATCCACGGCAATGGTTATTTTGTCGGTGTGAATGCGAATTATCATCTTCACCCCGTTTTTCCTAAAGGTTTTTTCGGAGACGAAGTGATGCATGTGAATGATGATGCAAATAAAAAAGATTCTGCTTATTGGGCGGGAACAAGACCTGTTCCGCTTTCCGTCGAAGAAGAAAATGATTATCACAAACGCGACAGCTTATCAAAAATAAGGAATTCCAAACCATTCATGGATTCACTCGATCATAAGAACAATAAAATAAGTTTTGGCAAAATATTTATTTCAGGTTACACCATCTCACAAAGATTTAAAAAACAAAACTGGACGATTTCACCTTTGATTTCCAATATACAGTATAATACGGTAGAAGGCTTTAATCTCAAATTGACGATTGCATACGATAAGGAATTTGAGAAGAAAAAATATTTATATGCAAACGTGACACCTTCATATGGTTTTTCAAATACACATTTTAATTTATTCGGAAATATTTATTACAGTTATAAACGATCACGTTTCGCATGGGTTTCATCTCAAGTCGGGACAGAGGTTGAACAATTCAATGAAGATGCGCCCATCTCCCCTCTGATAAATAGTTTGTATACCCTTTTTCAGGGTTATAATTACGCGAAGTTTCTGGAGAAAAGACTATTCAGGATATCACAGGGAATGGAAGTGAAGAACGGAGTTAATTATATTGCTTCGGCAGAAATCTCAGAAAGGCTGCCATTAAATAATACATCCGATTTCACCTTACACAAAAGCAGGGAATTTACCTCTAATGTTCCAATGAATGTTATAGACTCAGTGGGGGTACAGAACAGGGATAATTTAGTTTTAATCGGATTAAGAATAAACTTCCGGTTCAAACAAAAATACTACACACGTCCTTACGAAAAATTTATCATCGGTTCGAAATGGCCCACACTTTTTGTACAGGGTAAGAAAGCAATTGCAGTTTTCAATGCTTTTGATCCGGATTACACTTTTCTACGCGTGGGAGTTGAAGATGATATGAAATTTGGATTATTCGGTAGTGCTCATTATTTGGTGACGGCTGGAAAATATTTACAGCAAAAGAATCTTTCGTTCGCAGACTTCTGCCATTTTCGTGGAAATCAAACCCTTTTCAGCAATTTCCTTATGCGTAACTTTAATTTACTCGATTATTATAAATTTAGTACGAATGATGAATTTCTGGAAGGACATTTTGAGCATCATTTCGGCGGATTTATTCTAAATAAAATTCCGTTGATGAGAAAACTTCGGTTAAGTGAAGTTTTCGGATTTCATTTTCTGCATACGAGTATGCTCCCTAATTATCTTGAATTCAGTGCCGGTGTTGAAAAACTCCAGGCAATCCGCATCGATTTTGTTAGTTCTTTTTCTTCCAGACAACATCTCAGTGCCGGCATCCGATTTGGGTTGAAAGCAAATTTTAATTAATGATAATAAATCCGGTTACAAAAAATGAAATATGTTTTTAATTTTTTCCGGATAAGAAAGACAAACCGAATAAATCCGGGCGTTAAAATTCTACTTGGAATTTTGATGATGGGGCTTGCCTATGTGGGAGGAAGGTGGGCAAAGAATAGCAATCAGGCAGACACAGAAGGAATCGCAGAGTTCCGTGAACAGGCAAGACAGGAGATTCAGTTTATAGATTCTAAATTGAATAAACTGATTGAAAATATAGAAGCTACAGTACAGGATCCGGCAGAAATTCCATGGCCGGAAAATGCAGAAAAAGAAATCCAAAAGCTACATGAAAGCGGTATCAATCTGATAGTTTTCCGCGACT
The DNA here is from genome assembly GCA_023251595.1 of Bacteroidota bacterium. Taxonomy (GTDB): domain Bacteria; phylum Bacteroidota; class Bacteroidia; order AKYH767-A; family JABDAW01; genus JAHEYM01. The sequence continues at coordinate 20,421 of JAHEYM010000010.1, read as the reverse complement.
CTTTGCCGGTATATTGGTCTGATTCCAGGATCGTTTTTGAAGACATTCTTGATAGTGTTTCACAAGGCAGAAATTTCTTTTCCCTGCGTAACGGTTGGTATTTGATAGAGAAGAAAACGAGAGGACTCTTTACTTACGTTTCATTATTTTTAGTGAAAAACGAGTATGCATATCAAAACAGATTTCTCACAAACGAATTTAATCCTCTGCTTGGGTTTCCCAAAGGTTCAGGCATTGGCAGAGTTTCCGGAGAAGGAACTTTTGATATTACAGATTCCTTCGGCAAATTTATTTTTTCCGTAGACACACATTCTTCTGTAAAGATTGAGAAACCACCTTCCGAATTGCAAATATTTTGTTATCTTTTGTTTTTTATTTTCCTGCTTTATGTTTTCATTTTGGTTACCAGCTTGTGTGTTACTTCCAGCAGAGGAAATATTGGTCTCCTTGGAATATCATTCTTCTTAATTATTCTTCGGGTTTTTTCTATAAAATACAAGTTACCTCATTTTCTTTACGACCTTTCCCTGTTTGACCCAAGTCATTATGCAAGTTCAAACACATTAAACTCATTAGGAGATTTTATTCTAAATACTTTTCTTATATTTTATCTCATTATTATATTCCGAAAGAACTGGAAACCATCTTTTCCCGGCGCACATAGAGGTAAATTAAAATATTTCATTGCAGGTTCGCTCATGCTTCTCACTCTGTTTGCCGGCGAATTTACCAACCATCTCTTATCGGGATTGGTAATTAATTCGAATATCAGTATGAG
>JAHEYM010000010.1:9919-19615 GCA_023251595.1 Bacteroidota bacterium | reverse complement strand
TACAGTCTGTATGCCTTCATTTTGGTTACTGTTCTTTTTATTTCTTTGTATATGGTTATGGAATTGGTCGTTTCATTTGTCGAAAAAACATCGGCCTCACTAACATTAAGTATTGGTATTATTCTGATGGTTGATTTTGTATATATGATGACGATTCTGATTTTCAGGGATGGATTTGCTTCCATTGATATGCACTCTCTTTTGTTTTCCAATTTACTCGTTGGGGCAATCATGTTCAGCAAAAGAGCAACTGCAAGGTCTGCCTACACAGGTTCCTTTCTAATTGTATTTTTATTCTCAGTATATGCTTCATTTGAGATTACGGAATATAATAATATAAAAGAACGAGGGAAAAGATCTGTTCTCGCCGGAAAATTAGATAAACGGCGGGATTTTGGAGCGGAAAATTTATTTGCCGATATAGGACAGAAGGCACCTTACGACGGGGCGTTAATACAAAACTTTTTGCGAAAAAGGCATACGGACAGAGAAACTGAGCTTATTCTCAACAGAAATTATTTCGCCGGTTACTGGAATCATTACGACATAAAATTTTTCGAATTTGATCTGAAAGGAAACGCCATCTGGGACACATCTCTTGGTATCAGAAATCTTGAATATTTTGAAAAACTTATTGAATTGCAAGGTTCACCGACGCTCAGTAAAAATCTTTATTTTATAAATAATTCTTCGGGCCGTACCAGTTATATCGGGTTGCTCCCTGTGATGAATGACAAAACTTCAACCACAAAACAAGCAACGATTGTTATTCAGATAGACTCGAAATTTGTTCAGGATGCAGCCGGATTTCCTGAATTATCATTGAGTGATAAAGTTGTTTTTTCGGCAGATTTTGCGAATTATTCTTACGCCACCTACAAAAACGGAAGTCTCATAAGTCAACATGGCGATTTTCCGTATTCTTTATCGTCAGCCGGTTTCGGAGTTCCGAAAACTGAGGGTTCTTTCCTTGATAAAGATGGATGGAATCACTTTGTATATAAAACAAATGAATCGACACTGGTTGTCATGAGCAGGGAAATTTCGAGTTGGTTCGATTATCTTAATATGTTTTCTTATGTATTCGCTTTGTTCGGGATCTTTTGCGTTACGCTATCACTCCTGATAAAAACACCATTTGATTTTGGAACCGGTAATTTAAATTTCAAAAGACGTATTCAATTCTCTATGCTAATACTGGTTCTTGTTTCATTGTTCATCATAGGGGGCGGTACTGTTACATATATGATAAAAAAATACAGAGATAATCAGGCAGATCAAATTACCGAACGCATCACTTCTCTTCTGATGGCAATTGAAAATCAGGTGAACAGCGAAAAAAATATGACGCACAGATTGAGTGATGATCTTATTCCTGTAGATGTCCGTTTATCAGGAAACACTTTGCTTGATTACAATGTTTATGGTTCTGATGGAAGACTGATTTATTCCACACAGCCGCACATTTTCGAGCAAGGGATTGTCTCATCGTGGATGAACCCGGTTGCACTCACAAATCTTCGCAAAAATCAAATGACGAAACTTGTGCAGAATGAAAATATTGGCGGGTTGAATTTTATAGCAGGGTATGTTCCTATCCGTGATAATGGAAATATGGTAATAGGCTATTTAAATCTTCCTTATTTTTCAAGGGAATCAGAATTAAAAAAAGAAATCTCCGGATTTTTGGTCGCTCTGATTAATTATTATGTATTATTATTTGCTATGGCAGTTGCCATTGCTTTATTTATTTCGAACCGTATCACAAAGCCTCTTGATGCAATAAGACTCGGTCTTGCAAAAATAAAACTTGGAAGTCAGAATGAACAGCTTCACTGGAAGAGGGAGGATGAAATCGGAGCGTTGGTTACAGAATTTAACCGGATGGTGGATGAGTTGGTTATCAGCGCAGATAAGCTTGCGAGATCAGAGAGAGAGAATGCTTGGCGGGAGATGGCAAAGCAGGTTGCTCATGAAATAAAAAATCCGCTGACCCCAATGAAACTGAGTATTCAGCACCTGCAGAGGGCATGGAAGGCCCATCCCGAAAATATGGATGAAATGTTGGAGAGGGTCTCTCGCACTCTAATTACTCAAATTGATACCCTATCATCGATCGCAACATCGTTCTCGGATTTTGCAAGAATGCCAAAAGCTCAACTTGCGGAAATCAATTTTTTTGAAATAATAACCGGTGTATATAATTTATACAAGGGAACGGAAGGTGTCGTTCTTCAACTTAAACTGCATGGTAACCCTTTGCTCAATGATCATCCGAATATGATAGTTCTTGCGGATGCTAAACAACTTTCGGGCGCAATTTCAAACCTGATGAAGAACGCGTTGCAATCCATTCCGGAGGACCGACCGGGAAAGGTTATCATGAATATCAGAGAAACGGATCTGGAATATTGTCTGGATGTCCAGGATAATGGAATCGGGATTCTACCGGAAAATATGGATAAAATCTTCGTCCCGAATTTTACAACGAAAACAGCAGGAATGGGGCTGGGGTTGGCTATGGTGAAAAATACAATCGAACAATGCGAAGGAAAAATATCATTCACTACAAGAGCGAGTGAAGGATCGGTGTTTACAGTCTGTTTACCAAAACTGACAAGGAAAGATTAATAAACCATCTTTCATTTTGAAATAAGAACTAGCTTTATTACCTTTGACCTATAGTTCTGGTTAATCTTTAATGATCCACGTATACAATAAACAAATAGGTTTTTTATTATCATCTTTTTTCAGCACTAAACTAAAACATTTTTCAGAGTAAAATGCCAAATACCGGAAAAAAGCTCTCGCCGGAAAACAAGGAAAGGGCAATGATTTTTTTTAATAACATTAATAATTTTTAATCATGAAACAAGAATTAATTAAGGAACTGTTTAAAAAATTTGAAAAAGCATGCTATATTTATAATAATATAGAATGCTGGAGTGCAAGAGAACTACAGGAAATCTTAGGGTACTCAAAATGGGCTAATTTTCTGAAGGTAATTGAGAAGGCATTTGTTTCTTGTGAATCCAGTGGCAGCAATGGTTCTGACCATTTTGCCGATATCGGCAAAATGGTCGGTTTAGGGAGTCATTCTCAACGTGAAATTACTGATTATGCACTCACACGTTATGCCTGTTATCTGATTGCACAAAACGGGGACCCGGCTAAAACTGAAATCGCATTTGCACAAACTTATTTTGCAGTACAAACACGAAAACAAGAAATTATTGAGAAACGATTATTGGAAGTTGCCAGAGTAAATGCGAGAGAAAAACTTTCTAAATCAGAAAAGAAACTGTCCAAAATAATATATGAAAGAGGGGTAGATCAAACCGGATTCGCGATCATACGAAGTAAGGGTGATTATGCTTTTTTTGGCAATTTCACTACGAGTGATATGAAAAGAAAACTACAGATCCCTGGAAATAGACCCTTAGCTGATTTTCTTCCAACGGTAACGATCAAAGCCAAGGATTTTGCAAGTGAACTTACAAGCCACAACGTAGTCGAAAAAGAACTTGAGGGCGAAAAAGCGATTTCGAACGAACATGTCGAAAACAACTTGAGTGTTCGAAAAATATTGCTTGAAAGAGGGATCATACCAGAAGAGCTCCCCGCCTCCGAAGATATAAAAAAGGTCCAACGTAAACTTGCGAATGATCAGAATAAAATAGTAAAGGATTCAAAAAAAATTAACCGAATAAAAGGAAAATAAAAGCATGTCGGTTAAATCAGTACTTAGTCTTCCCTTTGCTAGACTCACTCGTTCAAGAATTCGTGCGTGGAATAAAGATTCTCTACATAATCAGGAAGTACTTCTCCTAAAATTGCTGAAAAAAGGCTCTGATACTGCATTCGGAAAAGATTATCATTTCAACGAAATTCAGACTTACGATGATTTTAAATACAGAGTGCCGATTAATGATTATGAAGATCTCCGTCCGTACATGGAAAGAATTAAATCGGGTGAAAAAAACATTCTCTGGCCGGGCCAACCACTTTATTTGTCAAAAACTTCGGGCACAACCTCAGGAATTAAATATATAAATATTACAAGAGAAAGTATCTCATGTCAAATTTCCGGTGCCAGAAACGCATTACTCATGTATATAGCTGAAACAGGAAATTCGAAATTTGTCGATGGAAATATGATATTTCTGAGCGGAAGTCCGGAGCTGGAAAAAATATCCGGTATCTCAACAGGACGTCTCTCAGGAATTGTAAATCATCATATACCCGGATATCTTCGTCGAAATCAAATGCCTTCCTTTGAAACCAATTGTATCGAGGATTGGGAAGAAAAAGTCGATAAAATTGTTGAGGAAACCTTCAATAAAAATATGACTCTTGTAAGCGGAATCCCACCCTGGGTTCAAATGTATTTTGATCGGTTGATAAATAAAACCGGAAAGAAAGTGAAGGAGTTATTCCCGAATTTCACGGTGTTCGTTCATGGCGGGGTAAATTACGAACCGTATAAATCGAAACTAAATACGAGTATTGGTGGCGAAGTTGATGCGATAGAAGTATATCCTGCTTCGGAAGGATTTATTGCCTTTCAGGATACGAGGACAGAAGAAGGTCTTCTACTGATGCTCGAATCCGGTATTTATTACGAATTCATTCCCGCATCCGAATACTTCACCCCAAACCCACCCCGATTGAACCTGTCAGAGGTGGAATTAGGAGTTAACTATGCAATTATTCTCACTACCAACGCCGGTCTTTGGGCATATTCTCTGGGAGATACAGTCAGATTTACAAGCTTAGACCCGCATCGTATCGTGGTAACCGGACGTGTCAAACATTTTATTTCTGCATTTGGCGAACATGTTATTGCAGAGGAAGTGGATCGGGCAGTAATAGAAGCATGTAGACTGACCGGCGCGGAAATTGTCGAACTGACAGTCGCGCCGCAAGTTTCACCTTCATCCGGCCTTCCCTACCATGAGTGGTTCATCGAATTCTCACGACTCCCTTCAGACCTTCAGCACTTCACCCAAAAACTTGAGGAGGAAATGCAGCGCCAAAATATTTATTATCGCGACTTGATTGCCGGCAAAGTGCTTCAGTCACTGAAGGTTATTCAGCTAAAACCGGACGCATTCATCTCCTACATGCGGGGAATCGGCAAACTAGGAGGTCAAAATAAAATGCCCCGTCTGGCAAATGATCGCAAAATTGCTGTAGATTTGATAAAATTTGCAATCTGATGGGTTCAGGACAACGAAATATTGCGATTCTAGGTTCAACGGGATCTATTGGTACACAGGCGCTTGACGTGATTCGGGCTCATTCTGAGATTTTCGGGGTGGAAGTTCTTACCTCACAGACGAATACTGACCTTCTGATTCGGCAAGCACTTGAGTTTTTACCCGATGCGGTAGTCATCGGCGATGAGAGTTTGTATGCAGCGGTTAATAATGCTCTTTCGCACACAAATATAAAAGTCTATACCGGTAAAGAGGCGATATCTGAAATCGTCACGATGGATTCCATTGACCTTGTGCTTACAGCTATTGTGGGCTACGCGGGATTAAAACCCACACTCAGCGCAATTTCTGCAGGCAAAACCATCGCGCTTGCCAATAAGGAAACATTGGTTGTTGCCGGTGATCTTATAACAAAATTGGCAAAAGAAAAAGGAGTGAATCTGCTTCCCATCGACTCAGAACATTCTGCCATCTTCCAATGTCTTGCAGGTGAATGGCAAAACCCGATAGAGAAAATTTATCTCACTGCTTCCGGGGGACCTTTCAGAGGTAAAAAAGCAGATTTTCTTTCAACCGTGACAAGCGAGCAAGCTCTTAGACATCCAAATTGGGAGATGGGGAAGAAAATCACGATCGACTCTGCAACGCTGATGAACAAAGGACTTGAGATGATTGAAGCCAAATGGTTGTTCGGTCTTTCTCCTGATCAGATCGATGTGATAGTTCATCCGCAATCTATTGTACATTCTATCGTTCAGTTCCTCGACGGTAGCATGAAAGCACAAATGGGCTTACCCGACATGAAACTTCCGATTCAATACGCATTGTCCTATCCAAACCGCCTGAAATCTGATTTCCCACGGTTTAACTTCCTGAATTACCCCGAACTCACATTTGAAGCCCCTGATCTCAAAACTTTTCGTAACCTTGCACTCGCTGTTGAGGCAATGAATGTCGGAGGAAATATGCCCTGTGTTCTGAACGCGGCAAACGAAATCGTTGTCACCGCTTTCCTTCAACAACGAATCGGATTCCTTCAAATGTCAGATCTGATTGAAAAATGTATAAATAAAATAAGTAAAATCAAGTCACCCACATACGACGATTATGTGATGACAGATTCCGAAACCAGAAAATTTGCCACAAGTTTAATTAACAATTAACAATTAATATTTTAGAATGAATGGATTAGTAATGGCGGCACAGCTTATCACTGCGCTTGCAATTTTGGTGACGCTTCATGAACTGGGACATTTTATGGCTGCGAGAGCATTTGGAATAAGGGTGGAAAAATTTTATCTTTTTTTCGATGCATGGGGATTTAAACTTTTCAAATTTAAAAAAGGAGATACTGAATATGGAATAGGTTGGTTGCCTTTTGGGGGCTATGTAAAAATAGCGGGAATGGTCGATGAGTCGATGGATAAAGAAGCGATGAAACAACCACCTCAGCCATGGGAATTCAGATCGAAACCGGCTTGGCAAAGATTAATTGTGATGGTTGGTGGGGTGGTGATGAATGTATTGCTAGGAATTGTCATTTTTTCTTTCAGTCTCCTTCACTATAATAAAGCTTATCTGCCTGTCAGAGAAATAAAAGACGGAATTTATTCTTATGAACTTGGAAGAAAAGTCGGATTTCAGACGGGAGATAAAATAATCGCTGTAAATGGAAAACCCGTAATTCGTTTCGAAGATATTATTTCAACAAGAACATTATTTGGTGCCGAAATCACAGTCACAAGACAGGGAATAGACACAATTATTAAAGTGCCCGATAATTTCTATAAAACCCTCACTAAAAAAAACAGAGGATATTTTATCGGCGAACACAATGTCTCGTATATAATTGACAGTATATCCGAGAGTGGGGGTGCAAAAAAAGCTGGACTTTTGGCGACAGATAAAATTCAAACTATTAATGGGGACTCGATCATTACTTTCGGAAGTTTACGCGATCATCTCTATCAGAACGCCGGCAAAACGGTTGAAATAAATATTCTCCGTGATGCCGAAGAAAAATCGATAACTGCAGAAGTTGATACGAACGGAAAATTAGGATTGGCACTCCACCCAAAGGAATATAAGCTGCACGAATATACTTTTTTATCTGCTTTTAAATATGGAATAAGTGATTCGTGGGAAGCGGTTGTTTCGAATTTAAAAGGGTTGGGGAAAGTTTTCAGCGGACAGGAAAAAGCGTCTGATGCAGTACAGGGACCCATCGGTATTGCTACTATATTCGGCGGAACCTGGGACTGGCAATGGTTCTGGAAAATCACAGGATTACTTTCCATGATCCTCGCATTTATGAATATACTTCCGGTACCGGCTTTAGATGGTGGGCACGTTATATTCTTATTGTTCGAAGTCGTTACAGGAATTCGTTTAAGTGACAAATTCCTTTAACGAGCTCAGATTGTCGGAATGATTTTACTGATCACATTAATGGTTTTCGTGTTCGGAAATGATATCTGGAAACACGTGATTCATTAAGTATATAGTTACGAACGGATCGGAACAATTCCGCCACCGACCATATCACTGATCACATTAATTAATTCTTTTCCTTCGGGAAGAATAATTTTTGTGTTTTGTGAAAGTGCCGTTTCAACCGCCTGAATCTTTCTTAACAATTGCGCATTCCCGATAAAAAATTTCTCCGCTGCTTCGTTCACCAACTGAATCGCCTGAGAATCACCTTCTGCTTTTAAAATAGCAGCCTGTTTAATCCCTTCTGCTTTTTTAATTTCTGCACGTTTTTCACCATCTGCTTTTGTCTCAATAGCCGTGGCATAATCGATGGCGGCCATTTTTTCATTCTCCGCCTTCACGATTTTATTCATCGTTTCCTGTACATCTTTCGGCGGATCAATTTCTTTCAATTCAGTACGCACGATGTCGATTCCCCAATGTTTTGTTTCCTCTTGCAGCGTAACATGCAATTCTTTATTGATTCTTCCTCTTTCAGAGTTCGCTGATTTCAAAGTCAATGTTCCGATAATATTTCGAAGTGTAGTTCTTGCAAGCGCAACAATTTGTTTTTCAATATTATTCACATTGTATTGTGAGTTCTTGACACTTAATTCATCCGAATTAATTTTGAAATAAACCTGCGCATCAACTTTTGCATTCAGGTTATCGTTGGTGATGATTTCCTGTGGATCGGCATCGACCATTTTTTCAGTCGTGTTGATCTGATAAAGTTTGTCGACGAAAGGGAAAATCCAGTTGAACCCGGAATTCGCGAAACGGTTGTATTTTCCGAATCGCTCTATGAGTCCGCGGTGGGTAGGACGAACAATTTTAATTCCGCTAAGCAGAAATAATACGATGACTGCCGCAATGATGAGGAAAGGAGATGCTGTTAACATGGTGTATAGTTTTTAAGTGTGAAACTTCATTTTGAAGATGTAAATGTACTAAATCGTTTGAATCGAATTCCCAGAATACAATTCTTCAGATGGTCACTGAGCGCAGTCGATGTGTGGGGAGATTTAGTATAGTGAGGAATGATTTTTATCATCTCGAATAGTATTTCCGGCAGAAAACCGTTATCTTTGCTGAACACAGTGACTTCCCGATGATTAGACTTTCGCTGAAGACGAAATTGAAGAGTTTAACTTTATTAATATTGACCTCCATCCTATTGCTAAACGGGCAGCAGGCCGGAGCACAGGAAAAATTTGGGGTCGGACTTTCGGGAATTTACAATTTTGAGACAGAGGGTATCGGTGGAGGGTTACGGGTCGCGTTTCGCGCAGCAAACAGGCTTTCGATCGTACCTCAGATTCAATACTTTCCTGCGTTTAACACGGTTCATGAATTTTTTGGCGGTGTGAATCTTCATTATGATATCCTGTATCGCGGGAATCTCACAGCTTATTTAATTGCCGGGGGAAGTGCAAATAGTTGGTCGAATTATCAGGAATCTGCTTATTCCAAGGCAAAAGCATTCAACATTATTCCTGAAGCCGGGGTCGGTGTTACAATGGGAAGAAGACAATTGCGTCCCTTCGCCGAATGGAGATATAATCCCATCTGGAAAGAGGCCGCTCTGCATGTAGGGGTGATGTATTATCCTCCGGCTGCAGGCGGACACAGAAGACAAAACAATGGAGATTGTCCTGCATATAAATAAATTAACAATTGATCGTAAGTATATATATCATCAAACTAAAATCACTCATCATGAAAAACTCCTCAAAAATTTTTACAGCAATTCTGTTCAGCTTATTTGCAATTATATTATTTACTGATTGTTCCAGACAGAGGGTTGATCCGCAAACTACACTGAATAGTTATTCTTCACCGGATGCTTTCAGATATGCGAATCAACCGCAGGAACAAACATTTATTCTAACAGATTCCGGTAGTGGACCGATTGTCGGAAATCAGGGAACTCATCTCTGGATGGACAGCACTATTTTTATGTATCAGAATGGAAATCCGGTGAGTTATCCGATTATAATTAAAT
>JAHEYM010000010.1:0-9909 GCA_023251595.1 Bacteroidota bacterium | reverse complement strand
CTCATGCCCACAATTGCGCAGGGACAATTATTGACAACGGGTGGAGAGATCAGGGTGCGTGCATACAAAGGTCCTGATGAACTTGTTCTGAAGCCAAATAAAAGATATCACTGCACTATGCCTTCAGGCACTGCGGTTCCTGATCCTCTGATGTCGATATTCTATGGGAAGGACATGGGTACTTATACAGATTGGATGGATAATGCATCCTCAGTCAGCACCAACACGGGAATAGACTCGCTCGAATTAATCGCAACTGATTCTGCAGCGCATAATTATATTATGGATATTCCTGTGATGGGATGGATTAATTGCGATTATTTCAATAGTATTAATTCGCAACCTCATACGAATATCACATTTTCTTCTACCGTAGATGATCTAACCAACGTGGTTGAATTTCTGTATTTCCCCGGCATTCATTCTGTGATGCAGGTATATAACAATGTTTCAGGAAATATTCCAATCGGAATACATGTGAAAGCACTTTGTTTTGCGCAAAATTCTTCCAATACAATGTCTTATTATCTGGAAGATATAACAAGCGTGGCATCAGGTCAGTCTGTGACAGTTGTGATGACTAACATTTCTGACTCAGCACTGATTACTGCGATGAATGGTTTGTAATTGTTCAGATCATACTGTTCAGGAGAACTGAAAATTTCCTAACTTTGCTTTAAAGGAACCCTCACCTATGATAGAACAGAATAGTACCTCCTTAGAGAGCGAAGCCGGCTTTAGGGTTTTATTTCAGTATGCGACAATTGGTATCCTTGTCGTAGGCGACCGCGGCAGGATTGAGTTGGCAAACCCCAGTATAGAAGGTCTCTTTGGTTATAAGATCGCAGAGCTGATCGGGCAGCCTCTCGAGATTCTGATACCCACAGACATGCGGGCGAAACATGAACATCATCGCGAAGGATATTTCACCAAACCAAAAGCCCGGTCAATGGGTTTGGGCATGGACTTGTTCGCCAGAAAAAAAGATGGCAGTGTTTTTCCTGTTGAAATCAGTCTTGGTCATTACGAACTCGCAGGGGCAACACTCGCTGTAGCATTTGTTACAGATATTACTTTGCGAAAAGAGGCAGAACAGAAATTAAAAAAGAGTAATGAGGAGCTTGAAAGTCGGGTTCGCGCACGCACACTCGAGCTCACAGATGCACTCGGGCGGGAAAAGGAACTGAATGAAATGAAATCAAGATTTGTTTCTATGGCATCACACGAATTCAGAACACCATTAAGTGCAGTATTATCAAGTGCTTCATTAATTGAACAATATACACAACCCGGACAAGAAGAGAAACGAAATAAACATATTGCCAGAATAAAATCATCTGTAAAAAACCTTACGGAAATATTAAATGATTTTCTTTCGCTCGATAAACTCGAGCAGGGAAAAGTAGAAACAGAGAGAGAAGTTTTTGACGTACATGATTTCGTAAAAGATGTTTTACCCGAAGTGGAGAATATGTTGAAAGCCGGTCAATATATACAGTATTCACATCTCGGAAAAAGGGAAATAATACAGGATAAAAAGATTTTGAGAAACGTGATGTTAAACCTGCTTTCGAATGCCATTAAATATTCTCATGAAAATAGTCTCGTCCAACTGACTACGGAAATAAAGAACAATCAGGTATATATTAAAGTTAAAGATTCCGGAATTGGAATTCCGGAGGAAGAACAGAAAAAATTATTCGGGAAATTCTTCAGAGCAAAAAACTCCGGCAATATTCAGGGAACCGGACTTGGCTTGAATATCGTAAAACGTTATGTTGAATTATTGGCGGGAAAAATTTATTTTGAAAGCAAAGAAAATGAAGGAACAACATTTACGGTCGAATTTCCCCAAAATTAAATATATAGAATGAAAAGAATATTATTGATTGAAGATAATCTTGAAATAAGAGAAAACACCATTGAACTTCTCGAACTGGAGGGTTATACTGTGATTTCTGCAAAAGACGGGAAAATGGGTCTTGCAATGGCAAAAGAGAATTTGCCTGATCTCATTCTCTGCGATATTATGATGCCAGAAGCCACCGGGTATGAGGTAATCAGTGAATTGAAAAAGCATAGTAATACGTCGACGATTCCTTTTATTTTTATCACAGCCAGTGTTGAAAAAAAGGATGTACAGATCGGTCTGGAGCTGGGTGCCATCGGATATATAAGAAAACCTTTCGATACGCAGGAATTACTAAGTGAGGTGAAACGCTCTCTGCACAATCCGTACACTCCCTGACATTCCTGTTATAAGTTATATTTCCGAATGATATTTATCATTCCCGACAAAAGCTTCCCAACCTATTTTTGTGCAATCATGAAGACTATTCTTGTAATCGAAGATAATGCGGAAGTGAGGGAAAATACAGCTGAGCTACTCGAACTTGATGGATATCGTGTAATCACCGCTATTAATGGCAAAACCGGATTTAGTCAGGCATTAACAGACCATCCGGATGTTATTTTATGTGATGTAATGATGCCTGAAACAGATGGGGTGGGGTTTTTAAAATTAATTAAAGCTGAAAAGAGTACTTGTAATATTCCCTTAATTTTCTTTTCTGCCGGTTCGGCACCGTTAGCCGTTCGACGTGGTCTGGAGCAGGGTGGTGATGAATATTTACAGAAACCATTTACACATGAAGAGCTTTTGGGTGCTGTAGAACGCTATATAGGACAACAAAGTAAAAATTCGCGGTAGAGGATTAATCTCACTATTAAAATAGTTCTTATTTTTGTGTGACCTTCACACATATTACGATGCCGATAGCTAAACCCTTCAGAAGTTTACCGCCACTAAAGCGCAAAGAATATAATCACGAATTTGCCGATTATGTATGGTTCACAAACTTCTTCACTCCCGAGGAAATTGTGAAGATACGCGCCTTATGGAACGATGAACAGGTCATAGATGCCAAAGTAGTTGACAAAGGAGAAGGATTGATGCGCGATGACTTACGGAAATCGAGGGTGATGTGGATTAAACCCGGTATAAATAATTGGATATATGATAAACTCGAGCAAGCTTGCAATCAAACCAATATGAATCGGTATAAATTTGAAGTCGTTGGGTTTCAAACGGAATTGCAGTTGGCAGAATATACAGGAGGTGGGTTTTTCGATTGGCACATGGATTTTGGAGCAGGCGATCCATCAAACAGAAAATTAAGTATTACAGTTCAACTCTCTGCTCCGGAAGAATATGAAGGTGGAGATTTGCAGTTTATGATAAATCAGAATATTATTGATGCTCCAAGAACTCAGGGTACAGCAATTATTTTCCCTTCTTTCGGTCTTCATCGGGTTTTGCCTGTCACCTCCGGAAAAAGAATGTCGATAGTCGGGTGGATCGCCGGACCGCCATATAGGTGAACAACCTATGAAAACAGAACTCGAAAATTATAATTTCCAGAAGAAATTAACGGCTATAACCATTGTACTTTTTGGGATTAAAATTCTTGCATGGTATCTTACCAGTTCAGTCGCAATACTTACGGATACGCTTGAATATACCATCAATGTAATTGCGGGTCTCGTTGGTTTATATAGTTTATATCTATCCTCATTACCCCGCGATCAAAATCATCCGTATGGTCATGGCAAAGTGGAATTTCTTTCTGCTGCAATAGAAGGGACATTGATGATTGTTTCGAGTTTTCTGATTATTTATGAGGGAATAAATAATCTCGAACATCCACACGAAATATCCAAACTCGATTATGGAATTTATTTGGTTGGATTAACAGGATTAATTAATTATGGAGTGGGGTATTATTCCATCAGAAAAGGTAAAAAGAATAATTCGCTCGCATTGATAGCCAGTGGTAAACACATGCAGTCTGATACGTATGCAACGATTGGTATTGTGATCGGACTTGTTCTCATATATTTTTTAAAATATAGTTGGATAGATAGTGTTGTTGCTCTGATTTTTGCATTTATTATTATTGTTTCCGGCTATCGCGTTCTGAGAAGTTCAATTGCAGGAATCATGGATGAAGCAGATGATAAATTATTGGAAATTGTTGTCGCGACCTTTCAATCTTCAAGAGTTGAAAATTGGATTGACCTTCACAATCTTCGCATCATTAAATACGGCGGTACACTGCATCTAGATTGTCATTTGACTGTTCCCTGGTATATGAATGTTCACGAAGCGCATAAAGAAATTGATAAACTCGATAAACTTGTAAGAGATAATTTTGGTGAAAGTGTTGAATTGTTTGTTCATACAGATGGATGTATGGATTTTTCGTGTGAAGTTTGTACAAAGACAGATTGCAGTGTGCGGCAACACAACTTTGTTAAAAAGATTGATTGGACAGTGAGCAATATTTCGAGTAATTCGAAGCATCGTATTCCCTCTCCCTCCGGGAGAGGGATCAAGGGTGAGGGATGAGTCAGCAAAACTGCCAGATTAAATGTGAATAAATAATATTTTCACAAAAATTTGATTTTTTAAAAGTGTTATCGTAATATTGCGATTGATTTTAAAAACATGGGCGCTGCAAAAACTGAAGAATTTACAGTAAAAGACAACAAATTAGCACGATATGCTAAGGCTTTGGCACATCCGGCAAGGATTGCAATTCTCAAAATTCTCCTTAAAAAGAACGCTTGTATCTGTGGAGACATCGTTGAGATTCTTCCCTTATCCCAAAGTACGGTATCGCAACACCTAAAGGAATTAAAAGATGCGGGACTCATCAAGGGCGATATTGAAGGCGCCAGGATATGTTACTGCATTGACCGGAAAGAATGGGAAACGGCAAAAAAATATTTGAATGAATTAATGGATTCCTATCATCGTCCATCCAATTCATGCTGTTAAGAATAATCGTATTAAGACGATCATATACATAATTATTAATCATAAATCTAAAAAAAATGGATGCTACAAGAATTAAAGAATCGGTAAAAGAGAAGTATGGTGAAATTGCGAACCAGAGCAAAGAACAAAATCAATCTTCATGTTGTGGTGCAGGAGGTTGTTCGACGGTTGATTATGCTGTTTTCAGTGAAAATTATTCAGAATTGGCGGGATATGTTCCGGATGCAGATCTTGGGCTCGGTTGCGGAATTCCAACGGCATTTGCGCTCATTAATAAAGGGGACACGGTTGTTGATCTCGGTTCAGGGGCTGGCAACGATTGCTTTGTTGCAAGAGCATTGACAGGCGAGAATGGTAAGGTTATTGGAATTGATATGACGGAAGCCATGATTGAAAAAGCAAGAAACAATGCTGAGAAATTAAATTTCAATAATATCGAATTTCGTTTTGGTGATATTGAAAATATTCCGGTTAGTGCAAATCGTGCCGATGTTGTCATTTCTAACTGTGTATTGAATCTTGTCCCGGATAAACAGAAGGCATTTCAGGAAATATTCAGAGTACTTAAACCAAACGGACATTTCAGTATTTCGGATGTTGTACTTGTTGGAAATCTTCCGGAGTATCTGAAAGAAGCTTCTGAGATGTATGTCGGATGTGTAAGCGGAGCACTTCAAAAAACAGATTATTTAAATCTTATTAATGAAGCAGGTTTTGTTAATTTAAAAGTACAAAAAGAAAAACTCATCACATTGCCGGATGACATTCTTTCTGATTATTTATCACCGCTTCAGATCGAAAATTATAAAAACTGTGGAGTGGGAATATATAGTATTACGGTCTATGCAGAAAAACCATTGAGTAATTCATGTTGTACCCCGGGTTCGGACTGTTGTTGACTTGGGGGAGAGTTTAAAGGAAACTATGTGCCTTAGCGCCTTCGCAGCAAAATTATAAAAGCTGCAAAGTCGCGAAGTCTCAAAAAAAGATGAAAAATATTTTAGTTCTCTGCACCGGTAATTCCTGTCGAAGTCAGATGGCGGAGGGATATTTGCGCCATTTCGCTAGCGGGAAAGCAAATATTTGCAGTGCAGGAATTGAAGTTCATGGCGTAAATCCCAAAGCCATTCAGGTTATGAAAGAAGATGGGATAGATATCTCATCACAGACTTCCAACAATGTGAATGAATATACCGACATTAATTTCGACTATATTATTACAGTTTGCGACAATGCGAAAGAAAATTGCCCGTGGTTTCCTTCACAAGCAAAAAAATTCCATCATAATTTTCCGGATCCGGCAAAGGCAATCGGGAGCGAAAAAGAAATACTTGCAGTGTTCCGAAAAAGCAGAAATTTGATTAAAGAATATTGTGAAAATTTCATTAAACAAAATTTATGAACAAAAAAAAACAAATAGGATTCTTCGAAAAATATCTGACATTATGGGTATTGTTGTGCATTGTTGGAGGAATCATTATTGGTAAAATTACAGGCAGTTCTATCAGTTTATTGAGCGATCTGAATCTGTTCAATGTAAATATTCCAATCGCTATTCTTGTTTGGCTGATGATCTATCCGATGATGGTTCAGATAGATTTTACTTCTATTAAGAAAGCAGGAAAAAAACCCAAGGGGTTTATTCTTACACTTGCTGTAAATTGGCTTGTCAAACCTTTCACGATGGCGTTTTTTGCCTGGATATTTTTTAATCATATATATGCATCCATCATTTCACCCGAACATGCAAAGGAATATATTGCAGGAGCGATATTATTGGGTGCCGCGCCTTGTACTGCTATGGTTTTTGTTTGGTCTTATCTTACAGATGGTGACCCTGCCTATACTTTGATTCAGGTTTCGTTGAATGATTTATTAATTCTGGTTTTATTTGTGCCCATTGTCGGATTCTTGTTAGGAGTGGCTGATATTTCTATCCCTTTGGATACCTTAATTACTTCTGTAATCGTTTTTGTAGTCATTCCACTCTTTGGCGGTTTCTTGTCGCGTGCTATTCTTATTAAATCGAAAGGTGAGGACTGGTTTAAAGCGGTTTTTTTGAAAATGCTGAAACCTGTATCAATTTTGGCTTTGTTAGTTACACTGATTTTATTGTTCGCTTTTCAAGGACAAATAATTTTAAATAATCCTTTGGTGATCCTGTTAATTGCAATACCATTTACCATTCAATCTTTTTCGGTTTTTTTTCTTACTTGGTTCTCAGGCCGTTTGTTAAAATTGCCACATAATATTTGCGCACCGGCAGCGATGATTGGGGGAAGTAATTTTTTCGAATTGGCTGTTGCCGTGGCAATTGCTTTGTTCGGTATAAACTCAGGTGCAGCTTTGGCTACTGTAGTAGGGGTACTTGTAGAAGTTCCTGTTATGTTATCATTGGTTCATCTCGCTAACAAATGGAAATATTGACCCATTTTCATTCAGTTCCTGCTATATTTGCGGGCTGAAATGATAAATCAAACTGCAAGACAGATCATTTTTTTTGCTCTGTTGATCTTTTGTTTAACACCGTATATCGATCCTCCGTTGGCACTGTTAATGGGGTTTTTGGTGGCACAAACAATTGGTCATCCGTATCTTCATCTCAATAGTAAAACAATTGCATTACTGCTAAAAATTTCAGTTGTCGGACTTGGTTTTGGAATGAATTTACATCATGCTATTGATGCCGGCAGAGAAGGACTCCTATTCACGGTGTTTACAATCTCGATTACATTATTATTTGGTTGGTTATTGGGAAAAGGGTTTAAGACAGATCCAAAAACTTCTTTTCTAATTTCGAGCGGAACCGCGATTTGTGGCGGGAGCGCCATTGCAGCAATGTCTCCACTGGTGAAAGCCGATGAAAAACAAATATCTGTTGCAATCGGAATTATTTTTATTCTGAACTCAGTAGCTTTACTTTTATTTCCTTTTATCGGTCATTGGTTAAATATGACCCAACATCAATTCGGATTATGGAGTGCCATTGCGATACACGATACAAGTTCTGTGGTCGGTGCCGCTGCCAAGTACGGTCAGGAAGCATTACAAATAGCAACCACAGTAAAATTGGAAAGAGCATTATGGATCATTCCCTTGTCGTTAATTACGGTTGCATTTTTAAAAGAAAAAAACAAGAAAATTAAAATCCCGTACTTTATCGGATATTTTATTGTTGCCATGTGTATCAGTACCTACCTGCCCGAGTATAAAGATATATATACAACCATTGGAATCGGCGCAAGAAAAGGTATGACGATAACATTGTTTTTAATTGGCGCGGGACTTCCACTTAAAACAATAAAATCGGTTGGAGTAAAACCCTTATTTCAAGGGGTGCTTTTATGGTTACTGATAAGTGTAATTTCGATTGTGAGTATTCTAATGACTGAATAAATTAAAAGCCGATTACTCATCATGTCTCGACATATCCATTACTTTGAAAAGATGGAGAACATAAGGGAATAGTGCATCCATACTTTCTTGAGCACCGCGAGTAGAGCCCGGCAATGTGAGAATTAGTGTTTCGCCTTTTAATCCGGCAATGCCACGTGAAAGCATAGAATATGGAGTGAGATTCTGCCCATAATTTCTTGCTGCTTCCATAATACCTGGAATTTCGCGATCGAGCAAAGGCTTGATGGCTTCGGGTGTTACATCGCGGGGCGAGAGTCCGGTGCCACCGGTTAAAATAATTATATCGTTTTTTAAATTATATAAAGCGACAACTTTTTCCTGAATATCATTTATTTCATCCGGAATAATTGAATAGTCGGTTACTCCGATATTCAGAGACGCTAATTTTTCTATAATTGCTTTTCCGGCTTTGTCAAGTTTTTTTCCTGCGGAAATACTATCGGAACAAACGACGACAGCAACTTTCAATTCTTTCCATAATGCTTTTGAATATTCTGATTTTCCACCTTTTTTTTCCAATAATTTTATTGAAAGTATTTCTATTCCCTTATCGATGGGCTTCAACATATCATAAATTGTCAATGCCACAACCGATGCACCGTGCATCGCTTCGACCTCTACTCCTGTTCTATAAATTGTCTGCACTTCGACTTCTATAATTATTTCTAATCCTTCTATCTTATGTCGAATATGTGCAAACTCGATTGGCAGAGGATGACAATCCGGAATCACGTCGCTGGTTTTCTTAATCCCGAATAATCCTGCCACACGACTTGCTTCCAAAACATCGCCTTTCGGAACAGTCTTATTATTTATTGCTTCGATTGTTTCGTGTTTGCTCACTCTGACAATCGCTTGTGCGATTGCAACACGATGTGAGTTTATTTTGTTTAATATATCTACCATTTTTTTTCTTTTTTACTTTGAGACTTCGCGACTTTGCAGCTTTCGTATTTTTGCTGCGAAGGCACGAAGGCGCTAAGTTTTTTTATGCTTTTTTCCATACGAAGGTTTCGTCTGCAAAAATTTCTTTTCCCCATATCGGGACTTCCTCTTTAATGCGTTCCACGATATAACTACACGCTTCTATTGCATCTTTACGGTGTTTGGAGGAGACAAATACGAACAAACTAATTTCACCTGTGTTAACTCTACCAAGGCTGTGATAAATATGCAGACAAGTTAGTGAATATTTTACGAATACATTTTCTCTTATTTCATAAAACTTTTCTTCAGCCATTTCGTCATAAGTTGTATATTCGATTGCGCTAACTTCTTTTTCATTAATTTTATCGTTACGAACTTGTCCCAGAAAAATGCTGTGTGCTCCGATGTCTTTTTTTGTACTATGCTTTTGAATAATATCGGCAATCAAAGCAAACGATATCGCACCTTGTCTAAACACTTTTGTTTCTTTCATCTCATTTTAATTTAACCGCCGGAAAAAGGAGGAAGCAAAGCCACTATATCACCATTATTCAACGCTGAATTACCTTGAGAAACGATTTTATTTATAGCAATTAAATATTTTTTTGTTGCGAGTTCCGGGAATTCCGCAACAAGTTTTAGTTTTAATTCGTCTGTTGTGAAAACATCTGAAATTTCCATCGAAGATTTTCCCGTAATCTCCTTGAGTTGTCCAAAAAAAAGCA
>JAHEYM010000196.1 GCA_023251595.1 Bacteroidota bacterium | reverse complement strand
ACCAACAAAGGATGGAACTGGACATGATTTAGGTGAGGCTGCCGATCAAGCATTGAAATCCGATAAAATTCCGGAAATTTCTGCCAACCACAGAGGGAACGCGAATTCAACTAAAAATGCAATGAATAAAAATATTGCTAAATAATCTTAAAATGTGTTTAAGATTATTGGTGGTTTGGATATTTTTATTCCTCATTTCAGAAGTCACTAGCTGCCAAACTAATGCCACAGATAAAGAAGTTCACAAGGCAGCAGAAGAATTGATGTTAAAAAAAAACAAGTCTGCAATCGTACGAACTGAACAGGAGCGATTAATTTATAACATTGATAGTTTTTTCATAACTATTGCTCAAAATATTAAATTATTAAACAATCACGACAATGGCAGAACATTTGATTTGATGTTTGAAGAACAACCAGCATACCGAGATAGTATAAAATTAAACCTTGACACCATTATATATAGTCCTGACCACAATAGGATGATCTGTACAGTAATTTCAGAATCCCCACGCATAGGTAAAAAGAAAACATTTGGGGGTGAATCTGGACCCTTTTATTGTGGTTTAGAATTAGTTGGATTCAGAGATTCCATTGATAAGCCATTCAAGTTATATAATCACAATGGTCCCACATACATGGGTTATACTTCTAAAGTAAGACTTAAAGATTTGCTTAGATTGTACCTTTTTCAAACTATTAGTAGGGATGGGACTACTTCGGGGTATGACACTGTTAAAAAAGCTTGGATTAAATTTGTGCATTATGAACGTACCGTTGATGAACCCGAATTTTGGGAATGCCCTTTGTGGCAAAAAGGTCTAAGAGCTAAAGGTAAATATAATTTTCAATTAGTTGGAAATGTTGGTATAGAGGAAATAGCATATAAAGAGATTCCGTATCCGGATTCTTTGTACAAGCGCCTTTTTCAATATAATAAATAAAAAAGTTATATTACTTATTTGTTTGCTAAATCATAAGGGTTTTTCCTGTTTGTTACTGTCCTTTTATTTAATTCGGCATTACTTGGGCGAAATCATACTCTGAGCTGAATCGGCAAAGCCTTCCGAGATTCAGAATAGATCATTTCCTAAAACTTTACTTTTATGGCTAACCAAATTCTAAAAATTAGCCAATATGACCGAACTCCAAACCGCTATTACAGATTATGCCTTTCATTGCCGACACGAGAGAAACCTCAGTGCCAAAACCCTGAAATTTTATGGGATATATCTGCAACAGTTCGATGACCCGTTAGTTTGCAGGAGTAGGCACTACCACAGATATTTCCATTTGTATTTTCTTTTCAGTAACTTTGAAGGAAGGAACGCCTATATATAGACACCTCGGTCTTCGGTGGTTACTTCGAATCGGAATTTGAATTTTGGACAAAATTGCTATTCGATAATATTATAAATGGAGAGATCACACTTTTATACTCCCAGATGGTTGAAATTGAATTGGCAGAAGCGCCCCAGCACGTCATGGTGAATCCGGTATTCCCTAATGTACACGATTTTAAAGTTAATGCTTGGTCTGATGATGGACAGATGACTTGGGATTTGGACATTAGGAAAAGGATATGGAATATATATGGTCCTTCATCCGCTCGACCGTGGTGGCATAAAATTTTTTATGGTGTACCCAGTGGTCCTAATACACGATGATAGCGAATCGATCCCTATCCGTCCTCACATTGCTATCAATGGTTTGGGGTTTTGGGATTGCACAAAATCTTGTTATGGATTCAACCTTTTCGGTTTTCAAAAAGAATGCAAAGTATTCTGGGAGGATAACTGAATTGGAATATTGGTTTTGTCCAAATGGTGGAACTCCTGATGTGTTTAACTCCAGGACGGTTGGATATTATTCCCAACCTAAAAATGCGTTTGGTTTTCAAAGGCCTCGGAATGGGTTAACTTATGCGGGACTTGGGCTTTATAATAACAGATTCTCTTTTCAAGAATACTTAAGCACTAAATTATCTAAAAAATTGGTACGTGATTCTCTCTATTGCTTTACTGCATATATCAGTTTAGCTGATACTTGCAAATTTGCAACAGATGGCATGGACATCAGCATGTCGAAATACAAACTTCATGGGTCTGGGTATCATTTAATAGAAGGCCAATTTACGATCTATCAGGCAATGGTAATTAAGGATACCGCTGATTGGAGTATCATCTGTAATAATTACAGAGCGAATGGAGGGGAGGAGTATTTAACAATTGGAAATTTTAAAGGTGATGAAAAATTAAAAATTGTAAATCTGAAAAAGAAGCAGGCTGACATTAATCCGGATTTCAATGATTCTTATTATTATATTACTGATGTTTCTTTCCATCAGATAAAAGATTCGAGCGAATGTGACTGTAAACAATTGAGACCAGAAATACATCAGGGGGTAAAAATTGATAGTATTGAAGTAAAAAAAATCACGGAAGGCACAATCTATATATTTAAAAATATAAAATTTGAAACTGCAAAATATGAATTGCTTTTAGGGTTTAATGGTGAGCTGGATTCATTGGCTCACATTCTGAACGAAAACATTAATTGGAAGGTCGAGATTACAGGGCATACTGATAGTGTGGGTGATAATAAAATGAACCAAATATTATCTGAGAGCCGAGCAAAATCTGTTGCAGAATACTTGATTTCCAAGGGAATTAAAAAAGAAAGAATTTCTTCGGCTGGCTATGGTGATACAGAGCCCATAGATACTAATGAAACGCCTGATGGCAGAGCGAATAACAGGAGAGTTGAATTTACGATTTTGAGAGATTGAGTGCGATTTTTTAAATTTTGGAATTAATTTTTTTCACATCTGATTTTTTACTGGTTTTCCCTGTTCTTTTTAGAATAAAATTTTCAACTCGAGGATTATAATCTATGCGTTTCCCAATGGTTACTTTTATGGCTAACCAAATTCTAAAAATTAGCCAAAATGAGGGGTCAGGGACAAAAGTTGGGGAGTAGGGCTGAGAACAAAAGAATAGTGCTTTTTATTTTCACCAATAATTTTAATAAAAGCATGCCGTCCGGAAATCATCAGGGATCCTGCTTTTGATCGCATGTAAAGTATTTCAATTCTTGTATTTCTGCAACGCTATCAAAGGATGACAAGTTCGCGTACTCTATTCCCATAATGAGCGTGGCATTGTCATCCTGATAAACGCGTTGTATAATAATTTGAGTTGAAAAAATGAAAATGCGTTTGGAAGGAACCCTATCGTTTTCCGGACGGCAATCTCCTCTTAAGATTAGTCATTCTAAGTAAATGAAATGACCTGATTAATTCGACTCGCTCCCCAACTTTTGACGTTGACCCGCTATGCGCTACGAGTTTGAGATAATAATTTTCTCGAATAAACGAAATTATTTTTTCAACTTATCAACTTATCAACTTATCAACCCATCAACCCATCAACTTATCAACCCATCAACCCATCAACAATCGTCAACCAAACAATTCTATATATTCTTCGAAAACAAAAATACGATTTCTTTTGAATCCTGTTTGCTCGTTCAGGATTTTGAGTTTTTCGAAATCCCGAATTAAATTGTTTGCTGTTTGTTTTGTGACTTTTAATTCACCAATAACATCGCTTGCAGTTACCACAGGTTTAACATACAGATAATTCAATAATGAAATGGCATTCGGAATGCGTTTCCCAAGTGTAAGAATAGTTTTTCGCTCCAGCTTTTCTTTTAGTGCGAGAATTTTAATCAGCGTCTCTATCGATTGATTAGCAGTTTCGATCACACCCGTTAAAAAGAATTTCAGCCAATGAATCATCGAATTTTTTTCGGAGACAGCTCTTAGGTTTCGGAAATAGTAAATCTGATTTTTCTCAATGAAATCTGAAATACATAGTGTTGGTTTTGTCAACACCTTTTGACTGATCAGATATAAAGTAATCATCATTCTTCCCATTCTGCCATTCCCTTCCTGAAACGGGTGAATAGCTTCAAACTGATAATGCGCCATACCAATCCGAATGAGGTGAGGAACATGAATGTCTTTATTGTTCAGAAATTTTTCAAGATCATCCATAAGTTCCGGAACCACCGAAGGATGAGGAGGAACGAAGCCGGAATCTTCGGGTGAAGTTCCATCGATTCGGGTTTGAGAGTTTCGGAATTCGCCGGGATTATTGATTTTGTCGCTTTCACTATGCAATAACATCTTATGACCTTCGCGGAGTAGTCGGTTTGTGAGTGGAAGTTTTGTTAAACATGAAATAATATAGTGCGTCGATTCTATATACTCCTGCACTTTCTGCCAGTCGCCAAGTTTTCCGACGGCGATGTCTTTCTCGTCAAGAAGTGCTTCGCGTATCAGTGTCGAGTTGTTTTCAATCCGGCTGCTCTGCGTTGCCTCTTTCACCAAGTGCATATTAATAAACATATCGAGTTCGGGAACAAGCAGTGCAAAAGCATTCAATTCACCCAAACGGAGATTCGCTTCTTCAAGTAGTGTAAGCAACTCGGGACGGTTCACGATCCATTCCTTATTGAGAGGAGTTGGGTGAAAACTTGTATAACCAAACTCGTCCGTGAAAGCCCCCGCTTTATATTGGTTTAGATCCATTGGTAGAGACGTTGCATGCAACGACTTGAAGGGTTAATATTTTTTTTGTGATGAAATATTTTAGTCAAAGATAATTGTTTTAAATGGACTATGAGGCAAAACTTAAAATTTATCATTCTCACAAAAAGTTGTTTTCAGAACATTTTTATCCGGCTTATGCGGAGTATTCACCGAACCCTTCATTTGGAAGTTTGAGTAAAATGAACTCGGATAAAAGGAATCTTCTTTGAAGATTTCGAGGCTATCCAGGACTAATTTAATGAATTTCAGCACTTTGCGTCTTCGCGTCTTTGCGGGATAAACATTTTTTCTTGCAAAAGATTGATCACAAAATAACCCTCAATCCGTGAATAATAATGTCATTAAATATTTTTTAAAGTAGTGGTGGATATGCGGAAAAGGTGTACCTTTGCAGTTCCAAAAATTGGGGGTAGAGTATAACATCATCATTAAAATAAAACCATAGAATGCCTACAGTCAGTCAGTTAGTGCGAAAAGGTAGAAGTAAACTTATAGATAAAAGCAAGTCGCCGGCATTGACGTCTTGTCCTCAGAGAAGAGGTGTCTGTACCCGTGTTTACACTACAACGCCAAAAAAACCGAATTCAGCAATGCGCAAAGTTGCAAGGGTTCGTCTCACAAATAAATTTGAGGTTACTGCCTACATTCCCGGTGAAGGACACAACTTACAGGAACACTCCATCGTCCTCATTCGCGGTGGCAGGGTAAAAGATCTTCCCGGCGTTCGTTACCACATCGTTCGCGGAGCACTCGATACCTCAGGCGTAGATGGCAGAAGACAAAGTCGTTCAAAATATGGTGCTAAACGTCCGAAGGCAGGAGCAGCAGCACCAAAAGCAGCAGCAAAAAAATAATCTGAAAACAACAGAATCAACATAATATCATGAGAAAATCAAAACCCAAAAAACGTTCATTACTTCCCGATCCTAAATTCAAGGATACACTCGTTACGCGGTTCGTGAACAATATGATGTATCAGGGTAAAAAAAGTATTGCTTACAATTCTTTCTACAGCGCTATTGATCTGGTTGAAAAAAGAGCCAATGAAAACGGATTGGAAACCTGGAAAAAAGCTCTCGCTAATATTACACCAACCGTTGAAGTAAAAAGCCGTAGGGTAGGTGGTGCAACTTTTCAGATTCCTTCGGAGATCAGACCCGATCGTCGTATCGCTCTCAGTATGAAATGGCTCCTTCTCTACTCCAGAAAAAGAAATGAAAAAACGATGGAAGAGAAGCTTGCGGGTGAAATTCTTGCTGCCGCTAAAGGAGAAGGTTCAGCAATGAAGAAAAAAGACGATACACATAAAATGGCTGAGGCAAACAAAGCATTCAGTCACTTCAAAGTTTAATTCATACCCTATATAATACGAACGGTCATCACCTTCGATGCCCATTGAAAAAATGAGTAAAGATTTATATTTGACAAGGAACATTGGGATCATGGCCCATATTGACGCCGGTAAAACTACAACTACCGAGCGTATCCTGTATTATACAGGTAAGGTTCACAAAATGGGTGAGGTGCATGAAGGGGCTGCGACCATGGACTGGATGGTTCAGGAGCAGGAACGTGGTATTACTATCACTTCTGCTGCTACAACAACTTATTGGACTTACGAAGACAAAGAATACAAAATCAATATAATTGACACACCTGGTCACGTGGACTTCACCGTCGAGGTCGAAAGATCGTTACGTGTACTTGATGGTGCAGTCGCTCTTTTTTGTGCGGTTGGTGGTGTGGAACCACAATCGGAAACTGTTTGGAGACAAGCAAATAAATATAAAGTACCGCGCATCGGTTTTGTAAACAAAATGGATCGTGCCGGTGCTAATTTTTTATCGGTAGTAGCTCAGATTAAAGAGAGACTTGGTGCGAATCCGGTTCCACTTCAATTACCAATCGGTTCTGAAGAAATTTTCAAAGGCGTTGTTGATTTGATTACCAACAAAGCAATGATCTGGGATGAAGCCGGAAAAGGTATGACTTATACCATTATCCCGATTCCTGAAGATATGAAAGCAGAAGTGATCGAATGGAGAGCGAAGTTGGTTGAAAGTGTCGCCGAATATGATGATCATCTTCTCGAAAAATTCTTCGAAAATCCTGATTCCATCACGAAAGAAGAGTTAATGGCAGCAATTAGAAAAGCTACCATCGCGATGTCGATTACGCCGATTCTTTGTGGATCTGCTTTCAAAAATAAAGGTGTTCAAACTATGTTGGATGCCGTGATTACTTATCTTCCTGCTCCCTCTGATATTGAACCTGTTTCAGGTCACAATCCTGAAACTCAGTTGGAAGAAGAAAGAAAGCCATTAGAGACAGAACCATTTGCAGCATTGGCTTTCAAGATTATGACAGATCCTTTTGTGGGTCGCCTCGCTTTCTTCCGTGTGTATTCGGGTAAACTCGATGCCGGTAGTTATGTTCTCAATATGAGAACCGGCAAGAACGAAAGGATTTCCCGCATTATCCGGATGCATGCAAACAAACAGAATCCTATTGATCAGATAGAAGCAGGCGATCTCGCCGCTGCTGTCGGATTTAAAGATATTCGTACCGGCGACACACTCTGTGATGTCAAACACCCGATACGTCTTGAAACAATGTCTTTCCCATTGCCGGTTATCGCGATCGCAATCGAGCCTAAAACTCAGGTCGATCTCGATAAA
>JAHEYM010000195.1 GCA_023251595.1 Bacteroidota bacterium | reverse complement strand
TTGAAGCACCTTATCAGGATGTAATGTACACGATTGCTTCACTTCAAAATACATTTTTTCTTGGTAAATCTTCTCTGAATGTCGATATCGGTTATCAACATAATGACAGGAAAGAATTCGAACCGCTTCCATTAAAACAACAATATTTATCGATTGGTTTGGTATTAAATGATATGTCTGCTTCAGTGAAGTGGAATTCAAATCCATCGAAAAATGGCGCATTCACTTTCGGGATTCAGGGAAGTATGCAGGATAATACCAACACAGGACCAAATCTCTTGGTTCCAAACTCCAAAACTTCTATTGTTGGTGCGGTGGGCTCTTACCGATTAAACATCGATAAACAGTGGACTTTTCTTGGAGCAGCAAGAACAGATATGCGTCATTTCAGTTATGATTTAATTTATCCGACTGCAGATTCAGCAAATAAAAATGTTGTTGAAGATTATTATACTACAAATGTTTCGGCTGGCGTGAATTATAAAAATGCAGATGCATTTACATGGAGATTTAATATTGCATCAGGGTCTGCATATCCTGATCCGGCGATGCTCGGAACTTACGGGAAACACGAAGGCTCATATCGTTTCGAAATTGGAAATCCGAAACTGGGTTCTGAAGTAAATGTTCAGGGTGATATGGGAATTGCCGTCGAGAAACCAAACTTCACAATCGATTTAAGTGTTTTTGGAAATCTCGCAAAAAATTATATATTTTTAAATCCAAATGGTAAAACAGTTCTGGTGGGAACCGATATTCTCCCCGTATATGATTACGAACAGAATGATGCCTTCCTCACAGGTGGGGAAATGACGCTTGATATTCATCCGGTCAATCAGAACTTGGTAGATTTTAAATCAGGGATTTCATATATTCACGGAGTTTTATTGGAAACTCAAAATCTTCCCTTCATGCCCCCAATGAAAATTGTGAATGAGTTAAGTTTCCATTTCAAAGATTTTCATAAACTCAAAAAACCATATTTGACGCTGAGTAATATGAATTGTCTGAAACAAACGAGATTGGGTGATTATGAAATTCCTTCTGCAGGATTTTCATTACTCGATGTGGCAGTTGGTTTTAACTGGAAGGTGAAAAAGCAATCGTTGGAATTTGCATTATACGGAAATAATGTTCTGAATAAAGGATACTTCAATCCCCTATCAGTTCTGAAAACGATTGGTGTAATGGAAATGGGTGCTTGCTTTGGTCTGCGAGTCAGAGTGCCATTTGGAATTAAATAAAATTTATTTTAACTTTACGGAAATAGAAATAATACCCTCATGATAAAACGAAGCCTCAGTTTCCTCCAGCTAAAGCTGGAGGCTATTCTCGGTCTCTTTCTGTTTCTGTTTCTGTTTTCCGGTTGTAGCCGCGATCAGGGCCTACCTATTGCACATTCCGGTTATCCCTCGAAGATTGGTAAAATTATGGAAGCCAACTGCGCCGTTCCGGGCTGTCACACAACGAAAAGCAAGGATGGCGCAGCAGGCTTGGATCTCAGTACTTGGGATCACATGTTCGAAGGAGCAAGGAATGGATCGTCGGTAATTCCGTTTCGCGCAGACCAAAGTTATTTGATGTATTTCATCAATACGTATGAAGATTTGGGAGTTCATCTTCTTCCAACAATGCCAAATAACAAACCGGCGCTAAGTCACGATGATGTTGTAACGATACGTGATTGGATAAATGCAGGGGCGACCGATAACAATGGTTTCGTAAAATTCTCTGACAATGCTACGCGAAAAAAATTCTACGTAACGAATCAGGCGTGTAATTTGGTCACGGTTTTCGATGCAGAAACAAGATTGCCAATGCGGGTTGTGAATGTTGGAAATGCTGAAAATATATCGCCACACATGGTGAGAGTTTCTCCGGATGGAAAATATTGGTATGTTGTATTTTATTCCGGAAATGCGATTGAAAAGTATGATGCTTCGACCGATCATATTGTCTCAAGAATTCCGATAACAAGTGCTTCGGTTCCGATTTCCGGCTCATGGAATACAATGTGCATTTCGGCCGACTCAAAATCCGCTTATGCAATTGATTGGGAAGCGAACGGAATTGTTGCATTCTTCGATCTGGAGCATAATACAAATCCGATTACGTATCAGGGATCAGGATTATATACTTTCCCGCATGGTTCTGTGTTGAATCATGCCGGAAACACTTTATATATCACGGGACAAACTGGTAACTATATATATAAGGAAGATGTGACTGATCCGTTTAATTTTAATTTCCCGCAACAAATCGTTTTGCAAACGGGTGCGACTCCGAATTCAACTTCGTTATATGATGCACATGAAATTGCATTCTCACCCGATGAAGCATTTTATTTCGTTACCTGTCAGAAATCGAATGAAGTCAGGGTAATGCAGACTTCGAACGATAGTCTGGTGGCTGTGATTCCGGTGGGAATTTATCCGCTCGAAATTTCGGTTTCGAAAACAATGCCATATCTTTTTGTCTCTTGTCAGGAGGATACGATTCAGTTTCCTTCCAGTCGCGGATTAATTTCGGTGATCAATTATGAGACACATCAGTGGGTAAAAAATATTTTTACCGGTTGGCAACCGCATGGATTGGCTGTGGATGACAACAGACATCTTGTATATATAGCTAACAGAAATGCGACAACGACTGGTCCCGCGCCACATCATTCGGGTACTTGCGGTGGCAGAAACGGATATGTCACAGCCATTGATATGAATACACTCGAATTACTTCCGGGTTTTAAAACAGAGGTGAATGTGAATCCATACTCTGTAGCAGTGAGAAACTAGGAGGTATGAGGTATGAGGTATGAGGTATGAGGTATGAGGTATGAGGTATGAGGTATGAGGTATGAGGTATGAGGTATGAGGTATGAGGTATGAGGTATGAGGTATGAGTGTAAAATATTCACTGACATATAACAAATTAAATTTAATATTAAAAATAATAATTTTTATTTAACAATTAAAACCTATACCTACCGATAATCCAGATTTCATACCTCATACCTCATATCTCATACCTTTTCTTTAATCCCAATCTACTCATTGATCGTACTCTTCGATGGTGTTTGTAATTTCTGTGTTGCGTCAGTGACCTTTGTTCTCCGTCGCGATCCGAAAAAGCATTTTCAATTTTGCAGTTTGCAATCGGAGAAAGGAAAGGAGTTTGTGTTGAAGTTTTTTAAAAACAAAGCGGTTCCGGACACAGTTATTTTAATTGATGGTGAAAATTGTTATATAAAATCGGAAGCCGCATTGCGTATCGCCGGACGATTAAATTCTCTATGGCCATTATTTTATATTTTGAAAATTATACCTGTTTCTTTTCGCGATTGGATCTATACATATATAGCTAATAACCGCTACCGTTGGTTTGGAAAACGGGATGCATGTATGGTGCCGGAGGCAGGGTGGAAGGAACGATTTTTATAACACCTATTACGTGATCTCTTCTTTTTTTTCGTGGAACTAAAACGAATTGATTTACTCTATAAATTACGAAGAAATTGTCAATTTGTTGTGAAGATGATCACAATAAATTGTGAAGAAATTGTTAATTTGTTGTGAAGATGATCACAATAAATTGTGAAGAAATTGTCAATTTGTTGTGAAGAAAACATGAGGATTCAGATTAAGAAATATTACTGTATCTGGCTTAACTCGTATTGAAAAATTGGTATGAATAACCGGATTCGTTTTTAATCAATAAATTAATCTTTGATATTAGTTGGATGGGATTGAATATAAATTGTTTTCACAGGATTTCATATTATGCTGACATCTATTGCCCTCTCAGGATATTCTGGAATTTTCGCATAGCTCATAACTCATAACTCATAACTTGCAAAGCAATACAAATTAGTTATATATTATATCCTCCGTTAACCCACAATCTCAGGAAACCCGAGATATAGCATATTATTCTGAATCCATGCGGTTTTGCGTGATTACAAATACTTCACCCAAACACCGAAAAAATTTGTTAATAACTCCTCAAAAAATTATTTGCTGTATGGAAATTTTCTTATCTTTGCAGCATGGATGAATTATTGAAAGAAAAGAGCGCAAAAAGCGATTATAAAGCGGACAGTATTCAGGTACTGGAAGGTCTCGAAGCAGTTAGAAAACGTCCCTCAATGTACATCGGTGATACCGGTGTAAGAGGTTTGCATCATTTGGTGTATGAAGTTGTAGATAACTCGATCGATGAAGCACTTGCCGGTTTTTGTAAAAATATCGATGTCGTCATCAATGAAGATGATTCAATTCTTGTAACCGACGACGGTCGCGGAATTCCAACCGATTATCACGCAAAAGAAAAAATGTCCGCACTTCAGGTGGTCATGACAATTCTTCACGCGGGTGGTAAATTCGATAAAGATTCTTATAAAGTTTCCGGCGGACTTCACGGTGTCGGTGTTTCGGTTGTAAATGCACTTTCCAAAGACCTCACGGTTACCATTCATCGCGAAGGAAAAATTTTCAGACAATATTATCAGATCGGTAAACCAACTTCTGAAGTTGAAGTGATAGGTGATACTACAAAGACCGGAACTATTGTTCATTTCAAACCGGATGATACGATTTTCACCACAACTCATTATCATTTCGACACACTCGAGTCTCGTTTACGCGAATTGTCATTTCTGAATAAAGGTGTTCGATTAACACTAACTGATCTTCGTGAAAAAGATGCCGAAGGAAATTTTATCAACGAGGTATTTTATAGTGAAGGCGGACTAAAAGAATTTGTTGCACTTCTTGATAATAACAGAGATCCTCTCATTCCGCATCCGATTTACATGGAGGGCGAGCGTTCAGGAATTCCGGTCGAAGTGGCGATGCAGTATAACACTTCATTCACCGAAAATCTTCATTCGTATGTGAATAATATCAATACTCATGAAGGTGGTACACATGTCGCGGGTTTCCGGCGTGCTTTAACGCGTACACTGAAAAATTATGCTGAGAAGGACTTACCACAGTTATCTCAGTAAAAGTTCAGGAACCACAATTTGAAGGTCAAACAAAAACAAAACTTGGTAATTCTGAAGTTGCCGGCGCCGTCGATCAGGCAGTGAGTGAGATGCTCACAAATTATCTCGAAGAACATCCGCGTGAATCAAAAATCATCATCGATAAAGTTGTGCTTTCTGCGACAGCTCGTCATGCCGCGAGAAAAGCACGTGAACTCGTTCAGAGAAAATCAGTTCTTACGAATACAGGTCTTCCCGGAAAATTATCTGATTGTCAGGAAACAGATCCGGGTCAATGCGAAATATTTTTGGTCGATGGAGATTCTGCGGGTGGAACGGCGAAACAAGGCCGTGATCGGAGGTTTCAGGCTATTCTTCCGCTCAGAGGTAAAATTCTGAACGTTGAAAAAGCGATGGAATATAGGATCTACGAAAATGAAGAGATCAAAAATATGTTCACTGCTTTGGGTGTCTTCATCGGAACACTTGATGACAACAAAGAATTGAATGTAGAAAAACTTCGATATCACAAGGTTATCATCATGACCGATGCAGACGTCGATGGTTCGCACATCACAACATTGATCCTGACTTTCTATTTCAGATATATGAAAATACTGATTGAAAGAGGATTTATATATATAGCTTCACCTCCACTGTATTTAGTGAAGAGAGGAAAAGAGCAACGCTATTGTTGGAATGATGAAGAAAGAATTTTGGCGGTGAAAGATTTTGCCAAAGATGGTAGAGAAGATGCCGTCAACATTCAGCGATACAAAGGTTTGGGAGAAATGAACGCGGAACAATTGTGGAGTACAACGATGAATCCTGAATCTCGAACCCTCAGGCAAGTGACTATTGAAAGTGCTGCCGAAGCCGATCGTATATTTTCTATGCTGATGGGTGATGATGTTCCTCCCCGTAGAGAATTTATCGAAAAACACGCGAAATACGCGAGGATAGATATATAGATATCACTTCGCCCTTCTCCCTTCGGCAAGCTCAGGGACCAGATGAACTATTTTACAGCTTTCTCTATTGGAGATGATGGAGTAGGAGGGGTCTTTGGTTTTACCCGATTATCGGGAGTTCTTCTCTTTACCTGTCTTTCCGGAACAACTGCATCTGTACTACCACTGATCGGAACCTTTGTGATATTCTTAGTCTGCGCAGTACCACTTTTAATTTCAGTAATCTGAACCTTGTCCTGTGAAGTTGGGGTGACAATTGCAGCCTTTTCATTGCTCTGAGAAAAGGCAGCAGAACCAAAAAGTAAAAAAGCAGGAATCAGAAATTTATTCATTTTCAAATATATAAAGATCAAGGTCTGACAATCATTAATTCGAAATGAGACTGAAATCCTCCCACAGCACCTGCCAACTGAATATTTGTAGCTCCGGCTGGACCTGAATGTGCACCACGAACATCAATAGTGTGAGAACCGGCAGTAAAATCTGTCGCGTAAGAAATTGCCCAGGTACCATATGAGAAAGTAAGTTCTGTACTGAAGTCGCCAATAAATGTTCGTTGTAGTTTTCCTGTTCCGACACCATCCACAAAAATCTGGAATTGCGCTGTACAGTCATCGAATGAACCAAGATTTAAGACCGTTCCGAATGCACTTGAAAAAAGATGCCAGGTTTCTCCGGCCGGAACTGTAAATGTATATGTACAGTTAGGAAGTTGAACATAAGTAATAGAGCCGGAAGCGGCTTGGTTTAAAGCAGAAAGTGATGCAAGATTTACAGTAATCGTATTGTTAGAAGAGGATGGTCCCGTGGCTCCGGTAGGACCTGCGCCTCCTGTTGCTCCTGCAGCACCTGTTGCTCCCGCAGAACCCGTTGCTCCTGCGGCTCCTGTCGCACCCGCTGCACCGGTTGCTCCGGCAGCACCCGTTGCTCCCGCAGCGCCTGTGGTTCCCGCTGCACCCGTTGCTCCAGCGGCACCTGTTGCGCCCGCAGCACCTGTGGCTCCCGCAGCACCTGTAACACCATCAATACCCGAAGGACCCGTCGCACCCGCAGCGCCTGTAGCACCCGCAGCTCCCGTTACTCCCGCGACTCCGGTTGCACCCGCAGGACCTGTTGCACCTATAGCACCTGTCGCTCCGGCAATACCAGTTACGCCTGTTGCACCGGCAGGTCCGGGAATACCTTGAATTCCCTGAATTCCCTGCGTACCTGTGACCCCGTTCGGACCAGTCACACCTGTTATTCCTTGAATCCCTTGAATACCTTGGGCACCCATCGGTCCCATTGGTCCCATCGGACCTGTCGGACCATTAAGTCCCGGGGGACCTGTTGGACCCATTGGACCAATCGCAGCTACCCATT
>JAHEYM010000194.1 GCA_023251595.1 Bacteroidota bacterium | reverse complement strand
CGAAATAAAGCTCCATCAGTTTTTCGTCGTTTTCTGCCGCTTTCTCCACCAATTCATTATGAAGCTGAGTAGCTTTCTCCATTTCACTATCCGGGATAGGCAATTTCTGAGGCTTGCCTCCTTCGGCAGGAAACTTATACATGATCATTTTCAGCAAGTCGATCATGGAATCAAATTTTTCGCCTTGATTGACAGGATATTGCATCAGAACCACAGCGGAGCCAAAACGCTTTTTTGTTGCGGCGAGGGCTGAGTCAAAGTCAGATTTCGGATGATCTACCTGATTAATTGCAAAGATTGTCGGTTTCTTATAATGATCTACATAATTCCAGATAAGTTCGGTTCCGACTTCGGGACCTTGTTGCGCATTCAACAAAAGAACGCAGGTATCGGCAACGGTTACGGAGGAAATTACTTCGCCAATAAAATCATCTAATCCGGGGGTATCGATGATGTTGATTTTGTAGTCTCTCCACTCGGTATGCAGTGGCGTTGCATAGACTGAATTTCCGCGTTCGTGCTCGATTTCATGATAATCGGACACTGTATTTTTATCCTCGACGGAACCTCTTCTTGTGATCAGTCCGGCTTCAAAAAGCATGGTTTCGGCGAGTGTCGTCTTCCCCGATTTCGGGGCACCAATAAGCACAATGTTTTTGATGTGCTTGTCATCATAAGTTTTCATATCGTTACAGGTTTTTTAGAGATTTAAATCAAAAGTAACTAAAGCCTGACCGGACGAACCGGTTCAATAGTGTGTAAAAATAAATGGTTGTTTAGAGGAAGTCAATAGGCAAGGAGATGAATTTTGTCATATTCCCAGCCGACCTAAATCAGGGTGCTACAACACCGCTTCGTTCAAAAAGCTATTCAATGGAACCATCGCTTTGAAAACCTTGGTGATATAGCCTGCGAAATTCTCGGAGAGGACCGTTTTATCGTCCATTTTATGAAACATGACGATGGCTTTATATTTTAAATATTCGCCCATCGGATCTTCTTTATCGAAACCTTGCGGAACATTGACGAGTTTTTCTCCTTCGATATTGAAAAGATTTTTAAACGTTTTATCGTTGATGATTTTCAAAAATGATTTTCCATTTGCAGAGATTTCTTTTCTGATTGCTTTAATCGAATCGGGTTCGGGCATATATGCACCGCCTGCAAGAAATGATGCTCCGGGTTCAATATGTAAATAATAACCTGTTATCAATGAGGTTTTTCCTTTTCCGGGAATGGATGCACCGAGATTTGTTTTATATGGTGATTTATCTTTTGAAAAACGCACATCTTTATATATACGGAAAACAGATTTCTTTGCATCGAGACCCGCCATTGTTTTATCGAATTTTGCAACGGAGTCGATGATGGTTTGCACGAACGATGTAAAGTTTTCGTTCGCGGCGATATAACGATCTTTGTTTTTATTAAACCAATCGCGATCGTTATTTTTTTTCAGATCTTTTAAGAAGGTGAGGGTTTCTTTTGTTATTTTCATGAGTTGAAGGGTTGAAGGGTTGAAGGGTTGAAGGGTTGAAGGGTTGAAGGGTTGATGGGTTGATGGGTTGATGGGTTGATGGGTTGATGGGTTGATGGGTTGATGGTGGATTGCAAATTTAGAGTTTTATTTCATTACAATTTAGATCAGTCGAATGGTGCAAATGAGGTAATTCTCCATGTTCCATTCTTATCTTTTTTGATGATTAGTTTTCTGTCAGCAATACCAATAAAATCTGAGGAGAGAGCGAACCCCGTAATTTTATTGTCGAGAGAGAAAATTTTAATAAAACCAGTTCCTCTGTAATTTATATCCCTCCTAACTATGTCATAATTGAGTAATCCAATTCGATTTGAATTTGTATCGGGCTGGATGAAAACCTTTGCATCAGATGAAATACAAACCAATGAAAAATATGGGTCAAGAAATAAATTTAATTTTCTAAACGCCTTGTTCGAGATAGCATAAGGAAATTGAAAATATTTATTTTCGCCATCACTCTCGAATGTTCCACCCAAACGAATCTTCTCTTTCAAAATATCCCAAAGACTTGAATTCTCAGGAGAGTCTAAATTCCATTCTTTTGAAAATACTTTTTTTCCAATTTGTAAACCTCCATAACTCAATACGATGGCGGTATCTATTATTGAAAAAAGTTCTGAAGTATCTTTATATTGGATGCATTTTTTTAGATTTTCGATAAATTTTACTAGACTCGCATCCTGATGGCTTTCGTCTGTTGGTAAGATTTTATAGCTACCAATGATAGGCTCATACAGTGGAATTATATTGGGAATATTGGATTTACTTGTACTAAGTGAATCAACTTTTTTCTCAGATTGAGCAAGAGATAGATTAATTAAAGCGAAAAGTAAAATAAATACGATGAAGAATTTTTTCAATTTATTTTATTGTTTTATATTTATCATTTAGGGGAAGCTTAATTGTTAAGAATTTGGATGTTGAGGTCTCCAATTTACCTCAACCATTTGCTAAGCTTTTTTTTGGCCTCAGCGGTGGAGAACACTTTTCCCTCTTTTGATTGTTGTCTGCCAATTTCAATCTTGTTGAGAAAAATAATTTTATCGAAAAGTTCTTCGATGGAAAAATTTTCCGGAAGTTCCTTTACGGTCTTGATTATCTTAGTTTTGGGTAACACAGTTGCGAATTTTGATTTGTGTTACAATATTAGTCATTTTGAGAATTCATTCCAAATCCTTTCTTGCAAAAAGACTCTGATTAATGAAAAAAAAATGAAACGCAGAGAACGCTGAGGAGTCGCAGAGGGTCGCAGAGAAAATATTGCCCGCAAAGACGCGAAGACGCAAAGAGAGAAGCACTTATTCGGAAGAACTTTCTTAACCGGTAGGGTTTTCTTAGCAGGAGGAACTTTGCGCCTTTGCGTCTTTGCGGGAGTTATTTTATTCTTTTACAAAACGTTCATATGATCCCTACTTATTACATACATTTGTGAGACCATGAAAAAGTATTTCAAGTTCTACGCGATCTCTATTAATTGGCTGAAGGGCAGACTTAATCCACGGCAGTTTTTGGTGTTCTCCAGTATTATGGTGGGATTGACTGCCGGAATTGCCGCGGTATTATTGAAGACTGCTGTTCATTATATTCATCTTGCCATTACTTTCGATTATAATGTAAAACATCAGTATGTTTTCTATATTGCATTTCCGACCGTTGGAATTTTGCTTACCGTATGGTTTGTTCAAAAGGTGTTGAAGGGAAAATTGGGAAAAGGCCTTGCCAACATCCTTTATTCAATTTCAAAGAAATCAAGTTATCTTCCAAAAGAACAGATGTATACTCACGTGGTGACGAGTGCACTGACTGTTGGTTTTGGCGGATCTGCGGGTTTGGAGTCACCCATGGTTACGACCGGTGCTGCAATTGGTTCTAATTATTCGAGAACATACGAAATTGACTATAAAGATCGGACTCTTTTATTGGCATGTGGCGCTGCTGCCGGGATTTCCGCCGCATTTAATTCGCCGATCACCGGGGTCTTGTTTGCGCTCGAAGTGCTTTTGGTGGATGTTAGAATTTCTGCTTTTATTCCTTTAATCATCGCGGCGGCAACCGGCGGATTACTTTCAAAAATAATATTAAATGAAAATATATTGTTGTCATTTCAATTAAAACAACCGTTTAATTATTACAATGTTCCTTTTTATATTATTTTGGGATTGCTCTCCGGATTTGTTTCTCTTTATTATGCCAGAATATTTTTGAAGATCGAAGGTTTATTGAAAATAATCAGAATTAATGTTTATGGAAGGGCAATTATCGGCGGTGCTGTACTCGCTGTTTTGATTTTATTTTTACCCTCATTATTTGGTGAAGGTTATGATAGCATTAAAATACTTTCTGATTTAAATCCCGAACGACTTTTTGAACACAGTTTTATTGCTGATCATATTTCGAGCAGCTGGATATTTTTATTACTCATTGTCCTGACAATGATTTTTAAAATTGTCGCAGTGGCATTTACGTTGGGAAGTGGTGGTAATGGCGGAAATTTTGCACCTTCATTATTTGTTGGAGCATATATGGGATTTGCTTTTGCCTCGATCATAAATTTATTGGGAATTGCAGATGCTCCTGTAAGTAATTTTATGCTTGTCTCGATGGCAGGAATTCTTAGTGGAGTTTTTTATGCGCCTCTCACCGGAATATTTTTAATTGCAGAAATTACCGGCGGATATGAATTAATGATTCCTTTAATGATTGTATCAACGATCAGTTTTCTGGTTGTAAATTATTATGAGCCAAATTCGATGGATACTAAAAAGCTTGCAAGAAGGGGACAAATAATTAAAAACGTCTAATTTGGCAAGGCTGGTACAAGCCCGTATTTCTTTAATGCCTTTTTTAATTTTTCAGCATCGCATGGACTATGGGCACAAAAAACTTCTGTTGAATTTCTAAAGAAATCAGGTCCGATGAGCGCCGGTGTGACAATCGCGAGTGCCTTTGCATCTTCTTTTCTATGGTTTTTAAACCCATGAATGGAGCCACGGGGAATAAAACAGGTTTCTCCTGCTGCAATATCGATCGGCACTCCATCCACTACAAAAGTCATCACTCCTTTCAGACCATAAATAGTTTGGTCATATTGTTCATGACTACGTGGTATCGGTACTTTAGCGTTCCCGGGAATTGTAATTTCAAACATCGCAAACTGTCCCTTTGTGTCTTTTCCTTCCAGCAAAAATTCAATAATTATTTGACCTATCCTGATAATCTGTTTTGTTTTCGTTGTCACAGCCCGCGCATATTAAATTATTGCGCTAAGATATGGCAATAGATCAAATAAAACATTGATTAAAATCAATAATTGTTATAACAATCAATGTTTAAAATGCCTATGGCCTGTGATTCCCATCGCGATACCGAGACGGTTACAGGTATCAGTAGAATCCTGATCTTTAAGCGAACCACCGGGTTGAATTACCGCTGTAATTCCTTCATTAGCTGCCATTTCAACACAATCCGGGAAAGGGAAAAAAGCATCGGATGCCATGACTGCATCATTCAAACTAAAACCAAATTTCTTTGCTTTATCGATCGCTTGCTGAAGTGCATCGACACGGGATGTTTGTCCCGTACCGGAAGCGATTAATTGCATATTTTTCACCAAAACAATGGCATTCGACTTCGTGTGTTTCACAATTTTATTTGCGAATAATAAATCATTCCATTGCGATTCCAAAGGTGATTTATTGGTTGCAATTTTAATATTTTCTGTAGAGGAAGTATGTATATCTTTATCCTGTTGAAGAATTCCGTTTAATGCGGAACGGAAAATATATTTTGGTGAAATCGATTTTTTCTGAATTAAAATAATTCTGTTTTTCTTTTGTGAAAGAATTTTTATTGCCTCCTGATCATATTCAGGAGCAATCAAAACTTCAAAAAATATTTTATTAATTTCGACGGCACCCGCCTCCGTAATTTTTGTATTCGTAATAAGAACGCCACCGAATGCGGAAACCGGATCTGCCTGTAATGCCGCATTCCAGGCATCGGTAATATTCTTTCTTGAAGCGATTCCGCAGGCATTGTTATGTTTTAGAATTGCAAAAGTATTTTCCGTAAAATCGGAGATGAGTGAAATGGCGGCATCAATATCCAGCAAATTATTATATGAAAGTTGTTTACCCTGAATCTGTTCGAAGAGTTCATTTAATTCACCATAGTAAATTCCTTTTTGATGCGGATTTTCGCCATAGCGCAGCGTGTTCGCTGTCGCGAGATCAGGAAGTAATTCAGAAATCCTTTCATCGAGAGATTGTTGAGAATAATAACGATGAATTGCCGAGTCGTATCCTGATGTAACTTCAAAAGCTCTTCCTGCCATCGTGCGGCGAACTTCAACCGAACAAAAACCTTTTTTCTCCGAAAGAATGTTGAGAAGCGAATTATATTCACCCATAGATGGAATAATCAGCACATCCGAAAAATTCTTGGCTGCAGCACGAATTAATGAAACTCCGCCAATATCTATTTTCTCAATTATTTCCTGATCTGATGCACCCGAAGCAAGTGTTTCACGAAATGGATACAGATCTACGACAACGAGATCGATTTTCGGAATATGATGTTTCTCCATCTCGACCGAATCCTGTGGCACATTTCTACGCGACAAAATTCCCCCGAAAATAGCAGGGTGAAGGGTTTTTACACGTCCACCGAAAATGGAAGGAAATCCGGTTACCTCTTCAACCCCGGTACATTTCACTCCCAGACTTTCGATAAATGATTGGGTTCCTCCGGTAGAATATATAGTAATACCAAGATCATGAAGTGCCCTGATAATAGGTTCAAGACCTTCTTTATTATAAACAGAAATAAGCGCGGATTTGATTCGGATTTCAGCAGACATAGAATTGGTTTGAAGTCTGCAATTTTATCAAAAAAAGACGTCGTTTTCATCTTTTGTTGAAAACAAAGCATGTACTGCCTATGCATTCGTAATGAGGGCTAAAATTCGTAAATTTGCCCATTCTCAGGCTATGATTTTTCTCAAACTATTAAGCGAAAGTTTTCTTGCCGCTGTGAATTCACTGATTGTGAACAAGCTGCGTACATTCCTTTCCCTGCTTGGGATTACGATCGGTATTTTCGCGATCATCTCAGTTTTTACTGCCGTCGATACGCTCGAGAGCAATCTGCGGACAAACATTGCCTCTTTGGGCGATAACGTGATCCGTATTCAGAAATGGCCGTGGACGTTCGGTCCCGATTATCCATGGTGGAAATACATGCTTCGTCCACTGCCCGGTTATGCTGAAATGCAGGAAGTCGAGAAACGAAGTGAATTGGCTGCGAGTGTATCGATGATGGTACAATCGTGGGGAAAAACGGTGAAATACGGCAGTGTCAGTGTCGAAAATTGCGGTATTGAAGGTGTTGCGGAAAATTTTGAGAAGATTAATACTTTCGAAATACAGGAAGGCAGATATTTTACCGAGAATGAGTATCAGTCAGGACGCGCGATTTGCGTGATCGGAAATGGTATTTATGAAAATCTTTTTCCATGGGGAGGTGCTGTTGGGAAAGAAATCAAAGTTCTCGGCAGAAATATGAAAGTAATCGGCGTGTTTAAGCGCGAAGGGGATAGCATGATGGGAAATTCGAACGATGATGTCGTGATGATTCCGTTGAATTATGCGCGAAATATTGTGAATATTAAATCTGAGCGGTTGCAACCATTTATTATGGTGAAAGCGAAGGAAGGTATAACCAATCTCGACCTCATTGAAGAACTCCGCGGAATTATGCGTGCGATACGAAAACTGAAACCAA
>JAHEYM010000193.1 GCA_023251595.1 Bacteroidota bacterium | reverse complement strand
GAATTCAAAAGATTGAACAAGAATCTGACCTACATGAAATCTTGATGGATTTGCTTCCTAAAATGGGTTATCAAGATGCAACATTGACCCACGAAAGAGGGAACAATCCTGAGATGGGTAAAGATATTGTAGCCTCAATCCCAGATATGATTGAAAATAAAAAAGAATGGACGGCGTTTGT
The DNA here is from genome assembly GCA_023251595.1 of Bacteroidota bacterium. Classification (GTDB taxonomy): domain Bacteria; phylum Bacteroidota; class Bacteroidia; order AKYH767-A; family JABDAW01; genus JAHEYM01. Next base: position 7,146 of record JAHEYM010000193.1, on the reverse strand, counting down.
TATAAAAAAAGGGGATATCAGGGGAACCTCTATTGGCACTCAAGAAATTAAGGCTCAAGTTGCAGAATGCTTCGAATTTCCGTGGAATTCAATTTCGAAAGGTAAAGACAACAAGATTAATAAAGTAAAAGTCGTAACAAGCGGAAAATATAACGCTGGAGCGACGATGAAAATATTTCAGGACCATTTTTACAATAATCCGAACATATCCTTATGGGGCTGTGTGGAACTCGTAGAATATATTGACAAATATTATCCAAGGTACTGGCTTCAGGGAAATAAAATTTACAAGCATTATATTGAATTATTTCAAGAGAAAAATAAGGAGGACGATTTTGCCAAAGCACTTGGGATAAACGATGAGAAAATTAAAAAAATTATCGATATTGCGATCAAACCAAGATTGCTGGAGCTCAGTATCAATAATGAAGGTGAATTAAGAAGAAAATCCTTTGAAACCCATGATGTAGCAAAAATCAATGAATGTTCATTAATTGTTGGGGAATCCGGTTCTGGTAAATCGACATTCTTTAAACAACTTGCTAATGACATCATATTTGAGAATTCATTGAGAAATGATTACGAGTATTACCCATTCATTTTAAATTTTGGTGAATTTAAAGAATGTGAATTTGATTTGATTCGGTTGCTTCAAAAGTATTTATCACAAGATGGAATTAAAGAAATCAACATAGATCTCGAAGAAATTCTGTCCAAAAGAAATTTTGTTCTTTTTATTGACGCTTTGGACGAAATTGGAACTTCGGAATTAAAAGAACAAGCACTTACCGCAGTACAAAATTTCAGGGATGAATACCCCGATGTAAAAATATATTGTTCTTCGCGCCCAGCAGATACCTTACTAGGAAGTTGTCAGAAACTAAAGTTTAAATATTTAGAGATTACAAAAGTTTCCACACAGCAAGCTGAACAATTCATTGGGCGTTACTTCAATGAGGAACAGGTTAAATGCAAACGGTTATTAAAATCACTTCGCGATTCTCATATTCTTGACAAATTACCCAAAACACCACTCACACTAGCTTTAATAACTGCAATCTTTGACGAGAGTGAAATGGAAATACCCGCAACCATTTCAGACCTATATAAAAATTTTGTTGATTTGTTATTAAATAAATCTTTAAAAGACAGCACTCTTGATTTGCTAAAGATAGGAATCCACCGGAGTGTTTTGTCTTATTTAGGAGAGTATTTACACATAAACAGGCGAAGACAAATTGATAAGAGGCAATTGATTGAATTGCTCACGGTATTTGCTGTAGAAAGAGGGCATAAATATAACATTGATCAATTAATAGAGGATTTAACCCAAAACGTTGGATTGCTTATTGAAAACGAGCGAGAGGAGATCGAATTTAAACATTTGTCATTTCAGGAATATTTTACCGCGTATCAATTTTATAATCATAATATAAACGGGAAAAACTATTTTATAGATAATTTCAATGATATATGGTGGCAAAATGTTGCAATATTTTATGCAGGCATGACAAAAGATTCTCCGGAATTAATGCGGGATATACTAGAGAAATCTGAGCCGAAAAATTTTCACGATTATCTAATGAATATGAGCGGGATCGGATATTTGATGCAAGCACTGTATAATACACCCATATCTGCAAGAATTGAAGGTGTTAAAAGGAATATTATTAATGCAAACCAAGCTGTAAAATTTCTGTTGAACACCAAAGAAACGCAATATGATCTATTAAAAATAATATTTAATACTCAATATGGTGTTTATAATATTATATCTTACTGGTATGAATTTCATCACACCTCAGTCACACTAAAAGAACCGCTGGACCATCATTTTAAATATTTAATCACTGTCATAAAGGATCCGGAAACAACACCTGATCAAAGATTTATTACAGAGTATTCAGCGTACCTCCTCGCTTCTACTTTGTCAGATATTGACGACAGTGATTTTGTCTATTTAAAGGAGTTACTTGCTAACACAGATATAAAAAACCACTTCGTCATAGGATTAATTGACTCTAATTTTAATCAACATTTTAAAAAATTACCAAAAGATGAGAAAAGACGAAAGGCTATTAGAAAATTCAAACAACGCTTAGAACTTATTGATAGAGGTACAATAATTGACAACGTGAATATCCGTTTGTTGGATGGAAAAAAAATAAACAAGGAAGACAAAAGATGGAAACGATAAATGCAGTGCTAAACTCTTACTAACTAAAATTGAATGTCAGACGAAAAGGAAAAAATCACTAAGGAAATAAAGATTAGTCATTACTTACCTTACGTTGGTTCGTTTATAATATTTTTGGGCGTTGCGAGACTCATATTTTTCTACTCTTCTTTTGGCATTTCAATAACCAACTTCATTGAATTTACTGAAATAATCACATCATTTCTGGATATTATCGTTTTCTCTGTTTTAATTTTTGCATATTCAGTTTTACAGGGCTTTCTTCTGCATGGAAAAACTGATATCGAGGAAACTCATAAGCTCAGAAAGAGCATAATCGAAGAGAATAAAATATTGAAAAGATTTTGGCTTCATTTAAAAAATTTACAAGAACTGTTTTTCGGGGGACTTTTAATTATTGTTTTGTACTATATTTGGCATTTCTTTAATGAAAGCATTACTTATTCAGCCCTTTTATGGTGTGCTGTAATTTATCTTGTTTGCGCTGTACTTTTAATAATAACCGTAGAAATAGAAAGAAGACATCATCAATTCAATTCGACAATTCAGCAGAGAAGATTTATGAGTACCTTGTTTAATAGCTTATTATTTATTGGAATAATACTTTTATTCGCAAAAATAGATGTCGATTCAATTAAGAATAACAAAACAACATACGGTATCGAAATCATTCTTGATAATGACGAAAAAATCGTATCAGATAGCACTAATTATTATATCGGAAAAACACAAAACTATTTTTTTATTTTTCATGAACATGAAAGGACAACTGATGTGATCCCGATGAAAAGAGTAAAACGGATGACCATGGGGCGGAGAAACCAGCCAAAGTAAAATATTCTCGATGGCATTAGAAAACGAATAGTGTCAATTTTCCAAACCGCTTTTCCGAATCAATATATTTAGAATTGTAGACAGTACACAAAAACCGTCTCGATTAAAAATCAGTCATTTTCGCTTGCACTTTATTTTTCCCGAGCTATACTCGTGCGGAACATTTAATTCTTAAACAATTAAAAATATTCGCCATGAGTGAAACTGCAAAGAAAGCCGACGTGTACGAAATCGTTACCGGTCGGATTATCGAACAATTAGAAAAAGGGATTGTCCCGTGGAGAAAACCGTGGACGGTAGATGCCGGACCTCCCCGAAATCTTATTACCGGAAGAAAGTATAACAGCATCAATCTTTTACTGCTCAATACCTTCAATTATCCGCAAAATCTATTTTTGACCTTCAAACAGGTAACAGAAATTGGGGCAAAAATTAAAGGAGGAGCCAAAGGACACCTAATTGCCTTCTGGAAATGGCCGAAGAAAAATGAAGAAGGGAAACAGGCTGAAAAGCAAAACACTCCGTATCTCCGGTATTATTATGTCTTCAATATCGATCAATGTGTCGGAATTCCGGAATCGATTCTTCCCGCAAATAACTTATCCCGACCGAACGATCCGATTGAAAGCTGTCTGAAAATCGTGAACGAAATGCCAAACAAGCCCAAAATAGAACATCTATCAAAAGATGCCTGTTACAGGGTTCGCACCGATTCTGTTCACATGCCAAACATCGAACACTTTCTCGATGATGACAGCTACTACCAAACGCTTTTCCACGAACTGATTCACAGCACCGGTCACGAAAGTCGTCTGAACCGGAAGGAAATCGTGAATCCAGAAAAGTTCGCATCCGAGAATTACGCGATCGAAGAACTGACGGCGCAGATTGGAATGTGCTACTTGATGTCCGAAGCCGGAGTGGGGGAGATGCATTTTGATAACAGTGTTGCCTACATACAAACATGGCTCCGCCGGCTCCGGAATGACAAACGCCTAATTGTTTACGCGAGTTCACAGGCTCAAAAAGCCACCGATTTCATCTTGAATGTCAAGGAAAAGCACGAAGATAGTGCGGGAACTCTCGATTTTTCCTCTCCCGTGGTTTCAGAAGCAGTGTAGTTTTTCGTGATGAATTGCAGATTTTCTTAATCTCCTTATGCAAGGAACCTAGCCCGACATTTTTAAATGTCGGGCTTTATTTATCCAATTGTCAATCTTTTTTGTTTTTTGATTGATGCCTGCCAATTATCAACCTTTTGTTTTTACACCATTTATTGTATAATTTTGGATGCAAGAAAAATCACTAAAATGAAATTAAAATACAAAACAGACTATTTTTCAATCAAGGTATTTGAGCCAATAGAGTTGGAGAATTTTTCAATTTTGACGGGCTTGAATGGCTCTGGGAAAACACACCTATTGGAGGCAATTAAAAAGGATGCGGTGGAAATTGAAGGAATTGATAAGTCTGAAATAGTCTATTATAATTACAATGATTTTACAGTTTATACTGGTGAACCTTCTCAAAACAGTATATACACGACTAAATTACAATCTGCGAATACAGACAAAGCACAATTGATGTTGAAACTTAATGAGAAAAGGCAACAAATAATACAGAATGCGGAAGGAAGGAAAGCGACCGATCAGATAATCATCTCCTTTTCACAACAGCCGAATTTTGTTTTTTCAAGTTGGTTAGGGCACGAACGTGATTACGATGCTCTGAGAACAATTGAAGATAATATTCTAAAAGGGGGAGAGATAAAGAGTCATCGAGACTTGTTTACAGGTCAGTTTTTTAATTTCATCTCCCAATATTTAATGAATGGACATGGCAACATCGGTGATATCCAATACGATTTAATAAAATTACGTTTTGAGAATGTAGATACAGATATCCAATCCGATTTTAAATCAAATTATTCCGAGGATTATGATTTTATAAGAAAATTAATTCCGGAGAAGAATATATTCGAAATTAATGAAAAGGATTTGGAATCTCCCGACTTTTTTCTTCTTGATATTGCGAATGAGGAGAAAGAATATCGAATTTTGCAAACTCAGAATTCTCTGAATAAAGTACAAGCTGACGAATGGGGTCACAAACTTGTATATATGGGGAAAGATGATTTTATTAAAACACACGGCTTTTCGCCTATTGAGCAAATAAATGAAGTGCTAAACGAGTATGATTGCAATGGATATTATCTAACATCTAATCAAAACCAAATCCCACTTGGACAGGATAAGAACTCTTTTAAGATCCAAATAAATCTCAAACATAATGAGCCTGGATATCAGACTACTTTTGACAAGTTATCCTCAGGCGAAAAAACGTTAATCGCTCTGGCTCTGCTCATTTACAAATCAAAAAAGAAGAAGATAATTCCACGTGTGCTTTTATTAGATGAGATAGATTCGTCTTTGCATCCGACCATGATAAAAAGACTTTTGAGTGTTATCGAGAATTTATTTGTTAATAAAAACGGGATTAAGGTAATATTAGTTACACATTCTCCAACGACGGTTGCGTTAAGTCCAAATAATTCAATTTATATCGTTCAACAAACGGGGCAAAAGAAAGTTACAAAGGCAGAAAAGAGTAACGCAATTAAATTTCTTACCGAGGGATTCGCAACGCTTAATCAAGAAGACAGTGACCTAAGTATAGGTTATAACATTTCCAAAACCAAATTATCAGTTTTGTTCACTGAAGGCATAACGGATAAAATCATACTTGAAATAGCATGGAAAAAATTAAAATCAGACGCGCCTCCTCTATTTTATATTCAAGACTGTTTTGACGCAAAATTTCTTAAAAATTTGTTAAGTCGGGGTCATGAATGGCCGGATGGTATCTTTGTAAATTATTCTGACAAAATATTTATTGCAATATTTGATTTTGATAATGAAGGTTATAATTCATGGCACGGATTAAAAGTATTTACAGAAGAGGAGGACTCTAGACCCGATAAATGTTTAACTAAAGTGAATAATAAAGAAAATGGATATGCATTACTTCTCCCTGTTCCTAAAAATGAGGACATTTTAAAACAAGTAATGAAAAATGACACTGAAACTTTTAAACAGGAATCAAAACTTCCGATAGAGCTAATGTTCTATGGCGTTCCTGAATTAGAGAATTACTTTTATAAGGAGACAGTAATTGGTGCTGGAGAAATCATTCAATTTAGGGGGAAGAAGCGGGACTTCGCACAATCGCTAAATCACCTTGCCCCTAAGCATTTTGAGGTTTTCAATCCATTATTTGATAAACTCGAATCAATAATAAATTCAAAAAGGGAACAGCCTTTCGCCAATGTTGTGCGCGAGGAAGGGGAATCAATTACCCCTTAATGAGTATGCTTAATCCACTAAAAACATTGTGCGACAGGGTATGCTTGACAATGTGGAAAAAGTATATATACTGTAACCGTTATTAAAAATTAATTTACACTCGTTGCCCTTTAATGGGCCTTCCGGCTGTCCGCCGGATCGGAACGAACAACGAGGTCTTTGTAAAGCCATTTGGCACTGGATTTATTCTTCTTCCTGTGTTAAATTGGCTCTTGGGAGTTTGTACAAGCTTCCAGGAGCCACTTACACCGTAAGGTGTGGTGCGCTTAAACATAAGACCCGTCAGGTTCGTTCCGGACGGGTTTTATGCTATATGCAAGAAAAAATAAAAGAGTATTTGGATTGGAAGGGGACTTATGCAACCCGTGCGAGTGTGAATTATAGAAGCTGGCTTGACAAGTTCATATTGGTGTGTGGCGAGAAAAACATAGAAGAATACGATACGCGCGATATTGTGGATTACAAACACTGGCTTGAAACACGCTACGGTGCGTACAGCATTCAGTTTGCAATGGTCATAATCAAAAACTTCTTCAAATTTTATAAATTGAAGAATTATCGATGCCTCTCACCCGAGCTTATCAAAATGCCTCGAATTCATGCAAAATCCCATCGCGCCGTTACCGAGGAAGAATTCAATAAAATTGTTTCTTTAATTCCCGAAAATGAGTTCTGTCGACTTCGAGATTTAATCATGATTCGACTATTGTGGGATACCGGAGTGCGGGTATCCGAACTATGTGACTTGGACAT
>JAHEYM010000192.1:1513-7337 GCA_023251595.1 Bacteroidota bacterium | reverse complement strand
AACACAAAGCGGATGTCGTAATAAACTTTTTGGTGTAAGAACAATTAATGGTTTACGGAAATCGCGTTTTAATTGACGACGTAAAACATGAAAGAAATTAGCGGGAGTACTGCAATTCACAACCTGCATATTATTTTCCGCACATGCCTGCAGAATTCGCTCGGGACGTGCACTTGAGTGTTCCGCGCCTTGTCCCTCGAAACCATGTGGCAATAACAAAACAATGCCATTCATCATTCTCCATTTATCTTCAGCGGAACTCATGTATTGATCGATGATGACCTGTGCTTCATTCACAAAATCGCCGAACTGTGCTTCCCAAATGACCAATGTGTTTGGTGAAGATAAAGCATATCCATATTCAAATCCCAAAACTGCATATTCACTCAATAAACTGTTATATATATTAAATGTTGCCTGATCTTTTTTAAGATTATTTAAGGGTGAATATTGTTCTTCACTATCTTCAACAGGAACAACAGCATGACGGTGCGAAAATGTTCCTCGCTCTACGTCTTGTCCCGAAAACCAAACAGGAAACCCTTCAGAAATCAATGATCCATAAGAAAGCAATTCTGCCATCGCCCAATTAATTTTTTCACCCGATTGAATCATCTTTTTCCGTTCCTCAAATAATTTAACTGTTTTATCAAAAAACTTTTTATCGGTTGGAAGATCTGTTATTTTTTCTCCGATTTCAATCAATATATTTTTATTCACACCTGTATTTGGCGAAGAATCAAAATCGCTGTTTGTCGCAACCCGTAAACCTTTCCATTTCCCTTTTGGATATTCTGAAGCAGCAGGATCGGTAAGTGTTTTCACTTTCTTAGCCGTCTCTAAATCGTTTTGCAACATGGTTTTGAATTCCGTTTCCATTTCCTTCACCAACCCTTGTTCAATCTCGCCCTGCTTCAATAATTTCTCTTTATATATTTCACGTAAGTTCGGATGTGAGGCAATCGCTTTATATAATAAAGGTTGAGTAAATCTTGGTTCATCACCTTCATTGTGACCATATTTTCTATATCCCAACATATCAATAAAAACATCGCGGTGAAATTTCTGTCTGAACTCCATCGCTAATTGAATGGTATATATGACAGCTTCCACGTCATCAGCATTCACATGGAACACGGGAGAGAGTGTCACCTTTGCAACATCTGTGCAGTAAGTGGAAGATCTTCCGTTTATATAATTTGTCGTAAATCCGATTTGATTATTAATTACCAGATGTATCGTTCCACCTGTTTTGAATCCTCTGATTTGTGACATTTGAATTACCTCGTAAACCACGCCCTGAGCGGAAATTGCTGCATCGCCATGAATCAGAATAGGCGCGATCCAATTCTCATTCCCACCCGGTGTGCTATCCATTTTTGCACGGACCATTCCCTGAACAATCGGATCGACCGCTTCAAGATGGGAAGGATTTGGTGCGAGACTTAAATGAACTTCTTTTCCTGTTTTTGTGGAAACATTTCCGGAAAACCCAAGATGATATTTCACATCACCCGCAAAATCATTTTCATCATATTCCAATCCTTCGAATTCAGTAAATATTTCTTCGTACGATTTACCAAGTGTATTTGCGAGTATATTTAATCTGCCACGGTGCGCCATTCCGATCACAAATTCTTTAATTCCAAGTTCGGCTCCACACTCGATAATTGCGTCCAGTGCAGGAATTATGGCTTCACTTCCTTCAAGTGAAAAACGTTTTTGACCGAGAAATTTTACATGTATAAAATTTTCAAATGCCGTTGCTTGATTTAATTTTGTGAGAATATGTTTTTTTTCTTCAATCGAAAAAATTTTTGAATTATGTGAACTCTCCATCTTTTGTTCGAGCCAATCCACAACTTCCGGCGTTCGTATATATTTATATTCAGCACCAACACTTCCACAATAAGTCGCTTCAAGATGTTCAATGATTTGAGATAAAGTCGCTTCAATCAAACCGATCAGGGAACCGGCGTGAAAAATGGTATTCAGATCCGTTTTAGTCAAACCGAAATTCTCAATTTCGAGTGTTGGGATATATTTCCTTCGCTCCCGAACCGGATTGGTTTTGGTGAATAAATGTCCACGAGAACGATAACCGTTTATGAGATTGACCACCTTAAATTCCGATTCAAAACCGACATTTTCGGACTTTTGCGCAAACTCATATCCCTCGAAAAACAACCTCCAATTGTCATCCACCGAATCTGGATTTGCTATGTACTGTCTATAAAGCGCCTCGGTCTCAGAACTCTCCGCCTCACTCAGATGTTTGAACTTTATCATAAATACAAATATACTATATTTTCCCCTCCATATTTCTCCTCCCTTTTTGGGGAGGCTGGGTGGGGTTAGGGAGGGGTAGGGGTGGGGTCAATCCCCTTCATTTTTGGGGAACGGCAGAGTTAAAACCATAGCGCCTTAGTGTCTTCGTAGCTTAACAAAAAACTTCCATGAGTTTGCATGAAGTCGTTCTTTTTATACCTTTGTGGTTGAAATAAAAAATTATAAATAATGAAAATTACTCGCATTTTACTCCTGTTCCTTTTCGTAATTATTCAATTTAATGCGTTTTCGCAGATTTCTGAAAAGAATTATAAGATTTATTCAGTCAAACTTCAGAAAGAAGTTACACTGAAAGATATTGCCGAGGAAATGAATAATTATTCAGTTCTTTTTTTCGGAGAAGAACATAATGATTCCGTCGGACATTATCTCGAAAATAAAATGTTCGAAGCATTATTCGCTAAATATGCCGAAAATACTGCGCTCAGTATGGAAATGTTCGATCGGGATGTACAAACGGTAATGAACGAATATCTTGGCGGATATATAAGAGAGAAAAATTTCAATAAAGATGCAAGAGTGTGGTCTAACTATAAAGATTATAAACCAATGGTTGAATTTGCGAAAACCAATAAATTGGATGTCGTTTGCGCAAATTCTCCAAGTCGTTATACAAATCTTGCAGGAAGAAAAGGACAGAAAGCTTTGATGGAATTATCGGATAATTCAAAAAAATATTTTGCCCCGCTTCCGTATGACACCGCGACTGGAAAATATTATGAGAAACTTACCGGCTCTTCGATTCACGATACTTCTCCTTCCAAAGACACTTCAACCAAAAAAGCACCCCCAATGATGGGTATGGGCGATTTTAATTTGGTTGTAGCTCAATCACTTTGGGATGCAACCATGGCATATTCAATTTCCGAATATTTAAAAAATCACAAAGGAAAAAAAGTATTTCAGGTAAATGGCAGATTCCACAGCGACGAAGCATTCGCAATTGTAATTCAATTGGCGAAATATAGCCCGAAATCGAAGGTATTGATCATCTCATCGGGTTCGGACGAGTCCTTCCCGAAAATTGACTGGAGCAAATTCAATCAAAATGGCGATTATATTATCGTCACAGATCCAAATGTTCCAAAGACTTTTAAAGAATAGTCTTTGCATGCAACGTCCCTACATAGTCGTTGCATGCAACGTCCCTACATAGTCGTTGCATGCAACGTCTCTACATAGTCGTTGCATGCAACGTCTCTACATAGTCGTTGCATGCAACGTCTCTACTCCGAACTGTTCATTGTTCATTGTTAATTGTTCATTTTTAATTATTTGTTTTATAACTTTGCGACAAATTTTACACACTAAATAATTATTCTCATGAAAATTACAGTCGTAGGCGCGGGAAATGTTGGTGCAACATGCGCGAATGTCATTGCACACAAAGAACTTGCAAATGAGGTGGTAGTCCTCGATATTAAAGAAGGCGTTGCTGAAGGAAAGTCGCTCGACATCCTGCAAACGGGTCCGATTAATCTTTATGACACCAAAATGATCGGTGTTACCAACGATTACAGCAAAACGGCAAATTCTGAAGTCGTAATCATCACTTCTGGTCTTCCACGTAAACCCGGAATGAGTCGCGATGATTTAATCGCTACCAATGCAGGTATTGTGAAATCTGTTACTGAAAATATAATTAAACATTCACCAAATACAATCATCATAGTGGTGTCAAATCCACTCGATGTGATGACCTATTGCGCATATTTAACTGCGAAAATTCCGGCTGACAGAGTTTTCGGAATGGCTGGTATCCTTGATACTGCTCGTTATCGTACATTTCTTGCTGATGCAATCGGTTGTTCTGTAAAAGATATTCAGGCGGTTTTAATGGGTGGTCATGGAGATACCATGGTTCCGCTTCCAAGATACACAACCGTTGCCGGAATTCCTGTTACCGAACTCATTGCAGCTGATAAATTGAATGCAATTCTCGATCGTACGAAAAAAGGTGGTGGTGAATTGGTGAATTTAATGGGCACTTCTGCCTGGTATGCACCGGGGGCTGCTGCTGCTCAAATGGCAGAAGCGATTGTGCGCGATCAGAAACGAATTTTCCCTTGCTGCGCCTATCTCACAGGTCAATACGGTTTGAAAGATATTTATCTTGGAGTACCTGTGAAATTGGGCAAAAAAGGTATCGAACAAATCATTGAACTGAAATTAAATGCCGAAGAACAGGCACTTCTGAATTCCTCTGCAGTAGCTGTGAAGGAAACAATGGACGTCCTTGATGGGATGAACGTTTTGGTGAAGTGATCCGATCCTGATGGCCCTCAAAAAAATTTCAGTTCCGATACGGATTCTCAGAATTGATAACGACGGTTTTCATCTTCAAATCGTCGTCACCCTTAATAGAAAACGGGCGAGATTGCTGATCGATACAGGTGCTTCGCGCACTGTATTCGATAAAAGCAGAATTCATATATATACTGAGAAGAAACATTTCGAAAAAACACCGCATCTCTCAACGGGATTCGGAACTGATCGTCTCGAAACACATTCAACCGAAATTAAATCGGTAAAAATCGGAACGCTGGATATAAAAGATTTTGAAGCAATTTTACTCGATCTCTCACATGTCAATGCCTCGTATGAATCGCTTGGATTAAAACCGATCGACGGTGTGCTTGGATGCGATATTTTAAAAAAATATAAAGCAGTAATTGATATGGGGAAAAAAGTACTGAAATTAGAGACGTAAGAAATGTCCAATTTCCAGGCTCAAATGTCCAATATCCCACCCCCAATGTCCAATTTCCAAGTTTTATTTTTCACTTGGAAATTGGGAGTTGGATATTGGAAATCGGACATTGAAACCTTCCACATTCCTATGATCCCATCCCAACTATAATATCATACTCTTCCTTCTTTACGGGACTCACTGATAATCTTGATATTTTTACCAGTGCCATATTTTGAAGTCTTTTATCAGCTTTAATTGTTGCTAATGAAACCGGATTTTTAAATGATTTTACGTATTCGATTTCGATAGCGGACCAATCCCCGTCTTTTGCTGTCGGATCAGGAAAAAATTCTTTCGAAACCCGCGCCGTTGCAAGAACTCCTGCATCGAGATTGCTGTGATAAAATAGCAGTCCGTCTCCTTTTTTCATCGCGCGTAAATGAAGTCGTGCCGCGTAATTCCTCACGCCATCCCACACTGTTTTTTTATCTTTAATAAAATCTTTTAAAGAATAAGTTTCCGGATCTGATTTAACAAGCCAATAGTTCATTCACCTTAATTGTTAATTGTTAATTGTTAATTGTTAATTGTCAGTGCAAAATCTTATACACCAACTCCTTCATAATATCTTTCCCTTCCATATTCACAGTATCCACTCCTTTTACCTGTAAATCGTAGGTTCGCAGAATACTCAGAATTTCCATTGTTTTTCTGAAAGAATAATTTCTGGCAGCAGTTTCATATTCACCAAGAAAATAAGGACTTACTTTTAAAACAGAAGCT
>JAHEYM010000192.1:0-1503 GCA_023251595.1 Bacteroidota bacterium | reverse complement strand
ACAGAAGCTGCATTTCCTCTTGATTTATCCTCCAATGCATGATATTGAAGAATTTTGGTGAAGTATCCGTATAAATTCCCCGTGATAATAAATAAAGGATACGCTTTTGCATTTCCGGCAAGAAAATCAGCGATACGGTATGATTTTAACAGATCTTTTTTTCCGAGCGCAGTTGTAAATTCAAAGGGATTATATTCTTTCGAAATCCCGATAAATTTCTCAACATGATTTTCATCAATCGTTTCTGTTGATTTCAGATTCAACATTAATTTATCAAGTTCATGCGCAATTTTGGAAAGATCAGAACCCAAATGATCAGCAATTAAGGCTGAAGCTTTTGGACTTATATTCATTTTCTTTTGTCCAAGATATTTCGAAATCCAATCCGGTAAAACGTTATCATATAATTTTTTCGATTCAAGAAGTTGTGCGTACTGTTGAAGTGCTTTACCAATAGAGGTTCTTGCATCGGGACCGCCATATTTATAACAAAATACCAGAATGGTTGATTTCAGTGGATTTTCGAGATATGCTACGAACGGATTGACTTTGCCTTTATCTTCTTTTTTCGGAGTATCTTCGCTTCCTTTTTTGGGAAATATTTTTGCTTCCTGCGCTTCCTTTACGATGACTAACTGATAATTTGCCATCATCGGGAATCTTTTTGCAGCGCCGAGAATGGAAGTAATATTTACATCTTTTCCATAAAGTATCGTTTGATTAAATTCTTTTTCATCCTCACTCAAAATATGTTGTTCCATATAATCGGAAACCTGATCTATATAATAAGATTCATCTCCGTATAAAAAATATACAGGATGATATATTTTATTGTGAAGATTTTTCATCAACGCTTCGTAAGTCACCGAATTACCCGATTTAATGGGTTTCGAAGTGGTAGTTGATTTAGTTGTTGCCATGTAAATAATAAAATACAGAATTAAAATCTGAGATGTTTAACAGTAAGCCCATTGTTAATGAGTTCATTCAGCGCAGCGATGCCTATTTTAAGATGATCTGAAACATATTTCTCTGTCACCAATCGGTCACTCTCTATTGTTTTCACCCCTTCCGGAATCATCGGTTGATCGGAGACCAACATAAGTGCACCTGTTGGAATTTTATTCGCGAAACCGGTGATAAAAATGGTTGCCGTTTCCATGTCAATAGCCATACATCTTGTTCTTTCAAGATAATTTTTGAATTCGATGTCGTGTTCCCAAACCCGTCGGTTGGTTGTGTAAATGGTTCCCGTCCAATAATCCTTTTTGAAATTCCGGATTGTTGTAGAAACTGCTTTTTGAAGACTGAAAGCGGGGAGGGCTGGCACTTCAGGCGGAAAATAATCGTTCGAAGTACCTTCGCCACGAATTGCTGCGATAGGGAGGATGAGATCACCGAGATTATTTTTCTTTTTCAATCCACCGCATTTTCCCAGGAACAGTACTGCTTTCGGACTGATTGCCCCCAGCAAATCCATGATAGTAGCGGCATTGGCGCTCC
>JAHEYM010000191.1 GCA_023251595.1 Bacteroidota bacterium | reverse complement strand
GGATCTCCGGTTTTATCTGCTAATTCTGTAGCTCTTTTCAGCTTTTGTTCAGCATCCGGCATGTTGAAATAAACTCCGTAACCTCCGTCCATCGCTAGTGTAAGTCCGAGATTTTTGTCATCATTTGTTTCAATAAATAATTCCTCTGCCCTATAAAGGTACGGAAAACCAACATTAATCTGAAACTGAAAAAGTTTACGATGTGCTGCCCAAAGGAAAGTTTTTCCCTTAATATTTTTATTAATGTTTAAAAGTTCAGGATCTGATAAGTCCGTTTTTGCATCAATTTTCGCCGTTTTAATCCAATCGGCCGATTCGCTGGCTCCGCCACGGATTGTCCAATAGGGAACGATCAGATAGAACAATTTCCATGCTGGTTCGAATAATTTATTTTCACAAAATATATAAAATGCTGACCTGATATTTTGAAATTCTTTTTCAAACAAATTCAACCAAACTTCCGAATTACTTGTCCATATTACCTTTTCGGAAGGTTCCACCAGATATAAAAAGTAATTTGCATATCGTAATTTTATCGCATTTACATCAACTGACTTTTCCAACAATTCATTCGCGTACTCATGAACTGTCTGTAACATATAGAATCGGGGTTCGCCGGAACGGTCGTCATTCACCGGGTGGATAAGACTAATGTTGGTAAGATTTTCCGTGAAATTTTCTATATCTGTTTTATGATTTTCCCCTGAATTAATGATAAAATCAATCGAATCGAGTGTCCAACTTTTTTTCAGAACGCCCAACATTAAAAATCCCATTTTTGTCTCTTCATCCAGTAAATTATAACTCCATTCAATCGTAGATCTAAGTGTTTGCTGTCGTTGTGGCAGATCCTTCGGACCCTTTGACGTGAGCTCCAAAGTGCCGTGCATCCTTTTTAATAAAGCTGAGGGTTCAAATATTGGAGTTCTTGAAGCCGCCAACTCTATTGCAAGGGGAAGACCATCCAACAAATTGCATATTTCGACAATAGCTTCCGTATTTTCTTTGTTCAATTGCAAATTCGGATTTACAGATAATGCACGCTCAATAAATAATTGTATGGATGGATAAGATATTAACTCGTTTTCCGATTTATCTGTGAATTCACCTGGAATAGCTAATGGTGCTAAATGATATACATGTTCGCTCCGAATATGAAGAGGAGTCCGGCTTGTCAGAATTATTTTTACATTTTCGCAGATTGCAATTAATTCATTTAGGAAGCCGGTTGCACTTATTACCTGCTCAAAATTATCAATTACAAGAAGAATATATTTATCGACCAGAAAATCTGTCAATGTCTTTTGCACAGGCTCCTTTCCGCTATCCTGAATGCCCAGTACCGAGGCTATTATTGATGCTACGAGGTTCGGATTTGTAACATCAGCCAACGGAATAAACCTTATACCATCCCGAAATTTGTCCTTCACTAAATGCGCAACACGAATTGCAATCGTTGTTTTACCGATACCACCTGAACCGGTAATATTTACAAGATTGATTTCTTTATTCAGTATTAATTCGACTAGGGAGTTCAGATCTTTTTCCCTGCCAATCAAAGTTGTCTTAATCAGAGGAATTTTATTTTTATCCTGACGCTTCAACCCGACCGGCATTTCTTGAAACGGCAACGGCCCATCCAATGAACTTTCAAATCTCTCAGAAAGCAACAGAGAAAGATCATTCTCAATTAATTCTTTTAATTCATCGGATGAAGAAAACTTTTGATAGCAAACGGTTTCACTATTTTGAACGACAGATATCAGTTTCTTCAACTCCGGCTGTCTCTCTGAACTATTTTTTATATAAATTAATTTGGGTTTATTCCCTGACAATCTGTATTCATCTTCGAGTCCCGATATTTCCTGCCCCGGAGCCACCCAGCCATAACTATTCCAATAAATACCTATAAAAATATGGCTCTGTTCCAGATAAGCGGAATATAAATCTCGTGGCGGATGTGGTCTCGCACCCGCTTCAAAAAAAACGGGAATCAGTCTTAATTTTGAAATTGCCTCATTCGCAGCTTTTCTTTCTTCAGCCAACTCCTGAATGGTCGAGCTTATAAAAACCCGAAGTTTCTGATCCGGTGTCCGTATCATTTAGCTCACTATAGTTTAAGTTGATTTTACAAACTTAGCGTCTTCGCGCCTTCGCAGCAAATCTTATTTCACCGGTTCAATATCATATATTAGAAAAGTTCCCGGTTTGATAGGTGGTCGTTTTGGTTTATCTTCACCCGGTTTAACAACAATTTCACCAAATTCAGCAACCGGTAAATAAATATGATGAGTTGTTTTATCAAGTGCGATAGTCCTTGCACCTTTTTGTGTAATTATAGTTTCAAGAACTTTGTAGGAATTTGCATCATCTTGCTGTATAACCGTGACTGTTCCTTCTCCGTTCGAACTGTAAATACGTTTAAGACCAGGATCATACACAACGCCGTCAACACCTTCTCCGATCGGTAAGGTCGTAATGATTTTCCCGTTGGCAGCGTCCATCACTACCATCACTTTATTGTCGCAAACGGAAAATAACCGGTTATTTTCTATATCTATAGCTAAGCCGCTTGGTTCTACTCCTTTACCAAGTGAAAAACTTGTGTCCACTTTCATTGAAATGGAGTTTATTATAGTAATTTTATTTTTATTTTCTATATTGACATATATTTCCCCCTTTTTGTTGGTCACTGCAAATTCCGGTTTCCCGTCTAATTCGATCATGCCTTCCAGTTTATTCCCATAAAGGCTAAGAACGGTGACATTGTTGCTCCTCCCATTAAAAACAAAAACACGGTGTGAAAATCTATCATAGAGAATTGCATCAGGATTTGCTGCTTGAAACTTTGCTTTACCAATGACGAAATAATCCTGAGCATTAAATAAAGTTATGGATGAATCTTTCCCACTTGTTATATAACCCTTGCTTTCATCAGCAATTACAATCCCATGAACTCCCTTAAGGTCTTTAATGCTTCCAAGAAGTTTTCCTGTCTTTACATCTAAAATCTGGACGACATTACCATGTGAAATATATAAACGTTCAGTAATGGTGTCAACGGTCAGATAATCCCAGCCACCATCTCCTTCAACAGAAAATTTGTTAGCTATATGATAAAGCGATTTTGGCTGTTGTCCCTTGCAATTGAAAGAAAACAAAATTATGACAAAAAAGAATACACTTGAAAAAGATTTTAACTGGCTTTTCATTTTATAATTGTTAATTGTTAATTGTTAATTCGGAGTATGGAAGGTCAGAATATGGCCGGAATGCAAATCCTCTATCGGATCAAACTGACTTTTCCCAGAAAATAATGAGCCCTGTCATTATAATCTTTTACATAAATATTATATACATAAATATCCTCCTTGGCATCAAGTCCCTTATACTTTCCATCCCATGGTATCGAGAGATCATTACTGATAAATAATGCATTTCCCCATCGATCGAAAATATTCATCGTATATTCCTTAATTCCGGTTCCTGTACCAAAGAAATGATCATTAATTCCATTTCCATCGGGCGTAAATGCGCTCGGTACATAAAACGTAAAATCTTCTTTTACTCTGATTAAAACATCCGCAGTGTCCGAGCAATTCGGGCCGTTACTTGCAATCAGATAAACCATATAATCGCCGATAACGGGGTAGCGGTGAATTACATTTGTATCTGTAGAGAAAGGTGAATTATCACCAAAATCCCAGGTATAAGAATTTGCATTTATTGAAAGATTCGTAAACGTCACTTCATTCATAATGCTTGTGACGATTAATGGAGTTGAACTAAACATTGCAGTCGGTGGACCGGTCACGGTCACAGCATTCGGCTGAATTGAAATTCCTGTACATCCTGACGGCGTAGTGATCGTAAGCGAAACTGTATAGCTGCCGGTATCTGCAAATGTATAGGTAGGATTTTGTGCTGTGCTGTTTCGAAAACCACCGAAATTCCATGCATACGTTGAACCGGCAGGGGCAACAGAATTATCTGTGAATTGAACGTTAAGGGGTGAGCAACCAATTGCAGGTGTAAAAGTAAACTGAACGTTCACAGAAGTTACAACAGTCACCGTAATACTCGATGTAGCATTGGGTTGTGTGCATCCGTCACTGACAGAAACATTATAGGTTGTTGTTGCTCCGGGACTAACATTAATAGTGTTGCCAGGTCCACCCGGAGTCCATGTATATATATATGGTCCGCCGTTTCCTCCTGAACCGGTTGCGGTTAAAGTTGTATTATCACCCACACATATAGAGTTTAGTCCCGCGATAGAAACACTGAGTGGTCCACCGATTGTCACTGTAACGCTTTGAGAAGGTACCGTGCAACCGTTTGCGTCTGTAACTGTACATGTATATGTAGTTGTCGCGCCCGGCGTCACAGATTGTGACGCGCCGTTAAATGCATTACTCCATGCAAAATTATACGGACCAGTACCACCGACAGCCGATGCGGAAATTGTGGTAGATTGGCCATTACAGATTGTTGTGGTACCAGTAACAGTGAGTACGATTACAGCGGGTGCAGTGATCGCAGTATTGGTCATCGCGGTACAACCACCTGCATCCGTCACCGTAACTGTATATGTACCGACTCCGAGATTTGTTGCGTTCGCAGTATTTTGAACCGGAACAGTACTCCAGCTATAGGTATAGGGTCCCGTTCCGCCTACAGCCGTAGCCGTTGCAGTTCCGTCCGTGAGTCCGTTGCAAGTTACATTTGTGAATGCAGAAATCGATGGCGTCGGTCCGCCGGCAACAGTTACTGTGATATTTCCTGTTCCTGTGCATCCGCCCGCATCCGTTACGGTTACAGTGTAAGTTGCACCTGCAAGGTTAGAGGCAGTAGCAGTTGTTTGTACGGGTGCGGATGTCCACGAGTAGGTGTACGGTCCCGTTCCTCCGCCCGCCGAAACGCCCGCCGTACCTACGGATTGACCGCAGTTGGTTGGCGTGGTACTCATTGCAAGAACGAGTGCAGGTGGTTGTGTTATGGTGAAGTTTGCAGTGTTTGAACAACCTGTTCCATCCGTTGCAGTAACTGTATAGTTACCGGCTGAGAGATTGCTGACAGTTGCAGTTGCACCAACTGATGGAGCCCAGGTGTAACTGAACGGAGCCGTTCCCCCGGTGATTGAAACGCCCGCTATTCCATCGTTTGAGCCATTGCAACTTAAATTGACCTGATAATTTGTAAGTGTTAAGGTTCCCGAAGCTGTCACCGCAATTCCATTTACTGCGGTACAGCCGTTTGCGTCCGTAACCGTAACTGAATATGTTCCTGCTGTTAAATTTGAAGCAGTTGAATTTGTACCTCCCGAAGGAGTCCATGAATAACCATACGGTCCGGTTCCATTCGATGCAGTAACCCATGCTGTGCCTGTAGGAACGGAACAACTTCCGTTTGCAACGCCCATCACTAAATTAATTGCCGGGGGTGAAGTGATAGTTACCATCGCAGTGTCGGTGCAACCACCGGCATCTGTTACCGTAACAGTGAAAATTCCCGATGAGAGATTAGATGCAGAAGCTGCATTTCCACCTGAGGGACTCCAATGATAAGTGTAAGGACCGGTTCCACCTGCACCTGCTCCCAGCGCAGTTCCTGTGTTACCGGTACTGCAAAGATTATTCGTATGTGTGGCAGTTGCAGAAACCCCCGTCAAAGGTTGTGTAATCGTAACTGTTGATATCGCCGGACATCCACTGCTCGCTGACGTTGTAACCGTATAAGTACCGGCTGCAAGATTTGAAGCGGTTGCATTTGTTCCACCACTCGGTGTCCAGGTGTATGTGAAAGGTCCCGTACCACTTGTAATTGTAGCCCACGCTATGCCATTTGTTCCGTTCAAACAAGTTACCGGCGTCATACTCGCGGTAGCTGTAACACCTGCAATCGTGAAAGGAAGTGTTCCTGCATTTTGAATATTTCCGCATATATCGGAAACATTATTCACCAGATTTAAATTATAATTTCCGGCAGTGCCCATTGCCGGAGAAATAGTTAAAGTCCAACTGTTATCGTAGGTTGCACCTGATGCACAAGCCGCACTGCTGACGGCTGTAACCGTATATGGACCACCCGGACCAGTCAACGTAAAATCAGATGCCTGAACAGAATTACACTGAACATTTTCTGAAAAATTTATGGTGATGCTTGTTCCGCCACAAGCCGGGGTTGAAGCAAGCGATTGAAGTGTTGGTGGTATATTGTCGAAAATCGATGCAGTAGATGCTGAGAAATCAATGGTGTAGCCGCTTTGGGTTGAAGAAAAATTGCTCACATTTATCACATAAGTCTGCCCGGCCAAAACAGGAATCGTGGCATTAAAGCGACTTCCGAAATTATTTTGCCAATTCAATCCCGATCCGCCGTCAGGTCCCGTCACGCCCGGGTTTGAAGAATAATTACAGGACACGTCAAGCGCCGGATTACAATAAATATCCTGACAATTTGCATTGGTCAGATTCATTACTTCCCAATCATAATCATCGGCAAGATTCACAGGAGTGATGTCGAACGCGAGGTTACCACTGGCTTGCACGGTGAAGCTGTACCAAACATCATTTCTTTCACCATAAACAAAAAGACAGGACTGTGTCTGATTGATTTCACCGGGATAATTACCTGTGCCGGAGTACGATACAGGATTTGAATACACGTTTTGACAGATCGGAATTGCACCTAAACAATCTTGTGTGGTAGGAGCGGGAGGAGCTGCGCAAGCGCCACAGGAAATGGTTGCAGCCCAACCCGAACTGGTGTTGGTATTATCGGAACGAAAACGCACTGTCAAACAGCCCGTTGGGTTCGAACTCGATGCCTGCACATTTCCCGGAGAAGCAGTACCGGTGTACATTCCAATGAGACGCGAACAGGTGTCAGGACCGTCAAAAATCCATAAGAAATCGAAATTGGTTTCGGTACTGAAACTGGTGAAATTCAGGTGCATACATAATCCCGGAGTAGATGGACAAAAGTGTTCGAGCAAATTCTGATTGTTACCGTATGGCAGGATTCCGCCGCCACTATCGTAAAAGGTTCCGGCGCACGTCGAGATTGTAGTATTGCTCATGTTGTAGTTCTGAGCGGCTGAAAAATTACTGAATCCGATGAGTAAAAAGACCGTCAGCATGATGCTGTAAATTCCGGCTTTTCCTGCGAGGGCATTGGTATGTAATGTCTTCATTTTCAAGTTGTAAGTTCTGAAATCCCGATTTTATGAGAATCTGGGCAAAGCTATGAATATTTATCTTAAAATATAGTAGGATTATAACAATAAAGACTATGATTTTTTGAAAATTTGTGTCAGTCGTAAGTCGTAAGCCGTC
>JAHEYM010000190.1 GCA_023251595.1 Bacteroidota bacterium | reverse complement strand
TATTTCTGCAGCAATGGACACAGTGACGAATTTCAGACTCGCTATTGCCATGGCTCAGCAAGGTGGAATTGGTATTCTTCATAAAAATATGTCGATTGAAGAGCAGGCCAAAGAAGTAGCGAAAGTGAAACGTTCAGAAAGTGGCATGATTTCTAATCCGGTTACATTATTCGAAGATGCAATGATTGGTGAGGCATTGGATCTCATGAAAGAGATGAAGATTGGGGGATTCCCGATTATTGACAAGAACAACCGTCTGGTTGGAATTCTCACTAATCGCGATCTGAGATTTGAGAAAAATCGCAAGAGCCTGGTAAGAGACATCATGACAAGGGAGAATCTTATTACGACAACAGGTGTCAAAGATCTCAAAGAAGCTGAACGTATTCTTCAAAAACATAAGATTGAGAAGCTTCCGGTTGTAGATAAGAACAGGAAACTAATCGGATTAATAACATATAAAGACACGCTTAAAGTCAGATCCCACCCGCTTTCCTGTAAGGATAATCTGGGTAGATTGCGTGTCGGCGCCGCTGTAGGTGTGGCCATAGACACGCTCGAGCGTACAACTGCCCTCATCAATGCAGGGGTAGATGTAATCGTGATTGATTCAGCACATGGGCACTCGAAAGGTGTAATCTCGATGCTGAAACAGATCAAACAGAAATTTCCGGATATGGAGGTGATCGCTGGAAATATTGCATCGGCTGATGCAGCCAGGGACTTGGTAAAAGCCGGAGCTGATGCCTTGAAAGTGGGAATCGGACCTGGTTCAATATGCACTACCCGTGTAATTGCCGGCGTCGGCGTTCCACAACTTTCGGCAATTTACGAGGTCGCAGAAGCCATCAAAGGTTCAGGCATCCCTGTTATTGCAGATGGCGGAATCCGATTTACCGGCGATATTCCAAAGGCGATAGCTGCTGGTGCAAGTGCTATTATGGCCGGTTCACTTTTCGCAGGTGTTGAAGAATCGCCCGGAGAAACGATCATTTATGAGGGAAGAAAGTTCAAATCATATCGTGGAATGGGTTCTATTGATGCGATGGAAAAGGGTTCACGAGATCGTTACTTTCAGGATATGGAGTCGGATATTCGCAAATTCGTCCCTGAAGGCATCGAAGGCAGGGTACCTTTTAAAGGTTCTCTGGCGGAGGTGATGTATCAATTAACAGGTGGTTTGAGAGCCGGAATGGGGTACTGTGGCTGCAAAGATATCCGTAAGTTGCAGGAAGCAAGGTTTGTGCAAGTCACCGCGGCCGGAATCAAGGAGAATCATCCTCATGATATTTTTATCACCAAAGAGGCACCAAATTATAGTCCGTAATCTGAAAACTATTTTGTATCTTTGCACCCCGTTAAGAATAACACCTCTCGAATCATATCTAAAGAATTACAGTCATGGACTTAGTGAATTTTGCCCAAACAACATTAGTACCCCGAAACAAGATACCTGATTTTAAAGCGGGTGATACTGTTACTGTTTTCTACAAAATCAAAGAGGGAACAAAAGAAAGGATTCAGCAATTTCAAGGTGTTGTACTACAACGGAAAGGCTCGGCGTCGAGCGAAACTTTTACAGTTCGTAAGATTTCTAATGGTGTTGGGGTTGAAAGAATTTTCCCATTACATTCCCCGAAAATTGAGAGCATCGAAGTGAACAAACACGGTGTTGTTCGTCGCGCCCGCATTTTCTATCTCCGCGGTATTAGTGGTAAGAAAGCCCGAATCGAAGAGAAAAAGATGTAATACCCACCCCTGCCCCTCCGAGGAGGGGAATTATCACTGCTTAATAGTGAGGGGAATTATCGCTGAATGAATAGTGTTGGGAGTTTTGATGAATGAGTTTCATCAGGGTTGCAAGGATAGCGATTGTAGCTGCCTGAATCGCACCCATGCGAATGATGAGCCGGAGCTCCAGTTCTTTCAGGTCATGCTTTGTTGCCAAATTACTCTCCATAGCTTCAGCAATTGCCTCACCCTGGATTTCTGCCTGACTGTGTAAAACCTGCTCCCATTAGTTTTTTTGTATAAGCGAGAGTGTCGAATGCAATTGCGTTACGCATACAAAAGGATTTTAAGTACGACACAAAAGCATACCCCCTATATACGAAATTCAAATTTATTTTTCAACAATTACTCTTTTCCTGGTTAACGGAATACCGAAGTTTGGCGGGTATATTTATATTTGCACAAAATACATCTTATGAAAAAAATTATTCTAACAGTTGTGATAACATTAATTGTTCTCGCGGGTGGATTTACGATTTACATGTACACGGGATGGTATGATGTAAGTCAAACAACACCACACAACGGATTGACGAAATGGATGATTCGCACGACAAAACATCATTCGATCGATAGCAGGTTGAAGGAGATTAAAGTTCCGAAATTGGATGATACAACTATGTATATAGCTGGTTTCAGAGAGTATAATGAAATGTGTGTAATGTGTCACGGAGCTCCGGGGATTCGTCCCGATGCTATGGTGAAAGGTCTTTACCCTAAACCACCTGAGTTCGCAAAAAAAGACGATATGCCCGATCCTGATGAAGGATTCTGGATCATTAAAAACGGTATTAAAATGACCAGCATGCCGGCATACGGACCTTCACACAAAGACGCAATCATTTGGGATATGACCGCTTTTCTCGTGAATAAATTCAAAAAAATGACGCCTGAAGAATATAAGAACTGGATAAAGAAATACGGTGAAGAGGATGATGAGGATTAGTGTTAATTATCCAAAGCAAGCCGGAAACCTATATTAACATCCCGATCTTTCGGTTCAAAGTAGAAACGGGAAGAAACCCGGCAGTCCATAACTTCGTAGCTCCAGGCACCGCCACGTATAACCCGCATTGTGCCGTCAGTCGGTCCTTTGGGGTCGATGTAGGGCATACCGGCATAATAATTTGCATCGTACCAATCGCTGCATAACTCCCACACATTACCTGCCATATCATACAATCCATTTTCGTTCGCCCGTTTTTGTCCTACCGGATGTGTTGTGTTATTGCTATTACTATCATACCACGCTATTTCATCGATATTGTTACTACCCGGAAACTTAAACTCGAGACTTTTATCTCCGCCTCTTGCTGCGTACTCCCACTCTGATTCTGTAGGCAATCTGTATCTTTTACCTGTGAGTGCATTAAGTTTAGTTATAAATGATTGCGCATCTTGCCAGCTCACTTGTTCGACGGGACAATGGGAACAATTTTTTTCAGAACTCGGATTATTACCCATTACTTCAGAATACAGTTCTTGCGTCACTTCATATTTGCTGAGAGAAAAACTACTGACCTCCACTTTATGATATGGTTTTTCGGAATCGCTACAATCACTGATCTGCTCACCTGTGCAGCCCATATAAAATTGGCCTCCTTTCACCAAAATCATATTATTTTGAAATTCTTTAAGGATTTCTTTTTCAGACTTTTTCGTGGAGTCATTAACTTGCGAAAAGAGGGTAACAGACAGAAATAAGAAGACCGTAATAATTGTGATTGTCTTGTTCATAAGAAAATTAATTTATCAGTACGAAGGTAAGTAATTCCTATAAAAATAAAAAAGGGAGCATAAGCTCCCTTTTGCAAATGTGAGTGAAAATATCACAGAGAAACTAAGATATCATCCTCAACATTTGTAACTCCGGGAGCGCACCAGGCCGCCTTTTCAATTTCCTTCCTTTCAAACCAAGAATGGGCGTTCCCTTTGAGAATTACTTTATTTCCGGTTGTTTCGATACGAATATTATCCGCTTCGATTGCAGCGTTCCGGTGTAAAGCATCCTTAATATTATTTTTAATTACCTTCGTACTTAATCCCGGTTTAATGCTGATGAGATTTGTTACACCAACAACTCCGATAAGATTCTCAACGCAGGAAGCTGCGGCGTCTTTTTGATATTGCCAATCCAATTCTCCCTCAAGATAAATCCAACCGTCTTCAACCCTGATTTTTAATTTATCATCAGGAACGGAACTATTCCATTTCAATGCATGTAGTGCGGCTTTTGCAACATCTGCATCAGTCCTTCTCCCTGAGTTTTCCAATTTTACGATGAGTTGTTGCACAACTGCCTTCACACCCGCAACTCTTTCCGCAGCTCTCTCCGCAGCAAGTTTCTTGGCATGACTGTCGATAAAACCCGTTAAAGTAACGATCCCATCCTTCACAATAACACCTATCTCCGCCGAATCAAGTCTTGGCTCCCAAAGAAGCTCATCCTGTACGTCTTTCTGTAATTCCAGATTTGTTTTCATATATATATATATTTTAATTGGTTTAAAAAAAATTCTCCGACCTTACGGGATCGGAGAATTGTTCCGTCAGGAAACCTGAATTTCCTTCGTGGTTTTTGTTAAAGTAATTTCTTTTTTAGGAATCTCAACTTTCAGAATTCCATTTGCATATTCTGCTTTTATTTTATCTTCCTTTGTATTTTCCGGTAAGCGGAATGTGCGGCAGAATTTACCATAGAAATATTCTTTACGAGTAAGGTCGAGAGAATTTTCTTCGCGTTTTTCCTCTTTTTCTGCGCTGATCGAGAGAAGCCCGTTTTCCATTTCAACCTTGAAATCTTTTTTCTCAAGACCTGGAACAGCAAGCTCAATTAAAAAATCACCTTTTCTCTCGGTTACATTTGCCGGGGGAATTTCAGAGACCAGATTAGGAAGGAAAAAATTTCCTCTGTCGAACAGATTCGTTCCGAAAAAATCGTCGCTTTCGAGCACGTTGCTCAGCAACCTTGGTAACGTAGTACCATTTCTTTTTGCAAGGAGTGTCATTTTGATTGTTTTTAAATTTGACTTTTAGTTTTTGTGATAATTTTCACATGCCAAAAGTATCACGGAACAAAGCAATCAAAAATGACGGTGATCAAGTTTTTTATTAAACAAAATCAAGGTCTTGATTTCAGAATCGTTTTAATTCTGATTCGAAAAGTACCTGTTTTATTTTTACCCAAATCTTTTAATATCGGTGTGAAATTAAGGGTGATTTTAATTCGCTTGTCCAGCAATTCCCATGTCGCTTCACCAGTCACCTCATCTACATGATCAGTCACTTCTTTCTGGGAAGTCGGTTCGCCAAATTTTTTGATCAGATCGCCCTTCACCTGATTATATTTTTGAATATATTCTTCTTTTCTGTCAACCTGAGCCGTAATTAATTCCTGATCTTTTGTGAGATCCGTAATCTGATTCATGAGATTCCATTCCATCACAATTGTGTGCACCAACGAATCCACATCATTATAATAATACTGTAATTTGCAATATGGATTGAAAGAGTCCTCTGTCCGGCGGCAGGTAAGCGGATAATACTCCTGTAATGGCTTTGCACCTGGAAAATAATCGGCAGTGACTTTATATTTCTGAAGCCGAAGTGATTCTGATTTTAGCGAGTCTTCAATAATCCTATATCGTTGAACAGTATTCCGCTCAAAAATAAATTGGGCATTTAGATTCAACGTCATAATGACTGCCGGCAATAAAAAGATAACTTTTTTTATCATTTCGAATAGGTTTCAGGTTTGACACAAAGATGCAAAAATAGAACAACACTTCCTCGACTCACAACTTATTCTAACAAAAATATCGAACAAGTGATCAAATAATATTCGCTGATCGTCTCATTACCAATCAAAATAATCGATTTCCTTACGTGCGAACATATAGTTTCGCTTCAACCAGATACAGTCTAAAACATTGAAGAACTGAGACTTTCACGTTAAACATTTCTTCAAAACAGAACGAAATTCTGCAAATTCTTACATCTGTAAGAATCAATTGGTACAGGTTAGAACCGCTTCGAGACCTGGGGCGTAAAATGCACCCTCTCCACAAAATCATTCACATAGTAAGCCCCCTATACCCTCGTGATGAAGAGATATTTACCTTCGCTCCTCGTAGCCCAATTTATGATTATTTGCTCCCTGCATGCACAGGAACAGGGCAATATCAAAATGAAACTGAATGGTTTCGGCGATATGGTTTTGGGTAAACCATTTGGAAACCTTGCAGATAGCGGTTCCAACCGATTATTTAATCAGTTTGGAGATCCTGACTTTCCGCATGGCATGCATAACGGGTTATTTATTCCGGGAATTGATCTTATAAATTCAGTCTATCTTAACGACGACATCACAATCCAGACAGAACTTAATCTCGAAGGCAACAGAGGTGGAGTCGGTGGCGAATTCGAATGCGATCTCGAGCGTCTTTTTATTGACTATAAAGCATCGGAAGGACTGGGCGTTCAGGTTGGCTACATTTTTACACCCATCGGTTACATTAACAGGAACTTATATTCCAGAGCATGGTTAATGAATTCAATACATTTTTATCAGGCGGTTGAACCTGCATCGGGTTATGTTCCAAATCATTTTGTTGGAGGAACGGTCTATGGCACATTTCCACTACCAAAAGAAGAGGGAATAAAATATATAATCGGAATTGGGATGCCAAGACCTGTTTCACCGACGTCCGATGTGTTTGATACAAATCAGGAAGGTTATCAGGCAACAGCTCTGCTGGAATGGGTCATTCCCGGTTTTAAAGATTTCAGAATCGGGCTGAGCGGATTTTCAAACAATGTGCATACATTTAATTTAATAAATTATGGGGATACTGTTTTGATGTCAAATCCTGATGCTTCAAAATTAGTATTACAGGAAAATGGGTTTAATCCATATATTAATTTTTCCGGTAAACATTTCAACATTCTTATTGAATATGATTATATAAAAATGTTGGGGATGAAAGGAGAATATCCTGAAAATGCCGGAACAACGACCCAGGCAGTATCAGCTGAATTATCCCTGAACTGTTTTATCAATAAAAAACATCTTACACCTTACATAAGATATGATGTTATTAATTTGCCAAACCGAGGTGGACCCTATTATGGTATACGTAAACTTGGAGATGATATTTTGACAAAAGTTTATACACCGGGATTTAATGCGGTCATGACAGGTATTTCCTATGATCTTACTCACTTCAACAGACTAAAAATAGAATATATTCATCATTTTGCAGGTCCGCGTCAATCAAACGGTATATTTCTTCAGACAGCATTTGGTTTTTAAAACCCGGTAATGAAAAATATTTTGCGATATATATTCATACGGAGGAGTCTCAGTTGCCTGAAAACATTTTTATTCGCAGGTATCACACTGGCACTCTTATCGGGGAAGCCCGGTGACACGGGTGATCCGGTGATTATCATAAATATCGAAAACACCACATCAACGCTGACAAAATCGCAGGTTAAGTTGATTTACCTTCGGACTATTAACAGACGTTGGAAAGGGTTGAATAAAAATATAGCAC
>JAHEYM010000009.1 GCA_023251595.1 Bacteroidota bacterium | reverse complement strand
ACGATTATTTCATCCGATCACCATTGCCAGTAAGGAAAAATCGGAAATTCAAAAGAGTTAGAAAAAATCCACAGACGAAGAGTAAATTTCGAACCTTTACTAACTTTAAACCAGCTTATTAAATGCTTAACTTAATGACATTGCCCGTAGGGACAACCAATATTGTAGCCCCGGAATTTATTCCGGAGTTGGGAGGAGCTATTAAATTGTGAGTTCCATAGGAACGACGCATTTTACAGACATAAATGAATAATAAAAGACGTGAACAAATGAATAAAATATGCAATTGGACATTCATTGTAATTTGTTTTTTGTTAACAATTAACCCCCTCTCTTCTCAAACAAAACCCGATTCGGTTCAACGATTATATATTCATGCCTCACTAAACGGTTTTACTTCCGGCGAACATTCGGTAGCTTGGATTCTCGATCAGAAATGTTTGAGGGTTGAGATTGATACGGTGTGGTTGCCGGTGGATAAGGAAATCTATGTCTAAAGAGAATTGAAAAAAGCTATAGAAAATAAAATAAATGTTTTTAATAAGATGAATCGTGCCGAGAAAAAATTAGCATCTAAAGACGGCTATATCTGGGTAGATAAAGACTGGATTTCAGGAAGACGAAGGTTTTAGAGTGAAGAATATGCTCGCTATCAGCCGGATACAGACACCTCTGATTATAAGAACGTTGAAATTACAGGTTTTAAAATTGTTTATATTTCTTTAGGCTTTCATGCGGAATATCTTTCTGATAGAAATTGCTTGTCGGAAAGTCAAGTACAATACATTTCAAAGTTAAAGAAGGGGAATAAATTTTATTTTGAGGATATTAAGCTAAAGACAAAATACGGGATTATTGAACCTTCTTTCTTTTTCGGATTCGATATAACAAATTAATCGCACCTATTATGTGGTCATATAATTTGTAGCTGATTCGCATTTCTTTTCCCAAATCTTAACATCCTGACCCAATTCCCGACCCTTCCCAACCCCACCCAGCCTCCCCAAATGGGGAGGAAAAAAGGGAAGGGAGAAAAAATAGAAACTTTGCGCCTTCGCGTCTTCGCAGCCAAACACATGCTTTCCAGAAACTCGAGGAAGAAATGAAAAATGGGCTACTTCAAATTAACAACCTTTTTTCTATATATCCGATCGTCCAAAACAATTTCAACAAAGAAAATTCCTTGAGATTGAATATCAAAAATTGCGGACAATTTATTTTCAACATTTTCGTAAAATATTAATTGTCCGTTAAAAGAAATTAATCTGAGCAGCTTTGTTTCCGGTGGAAAAGAAATGTTTAATTTTCTTGAAGATGGATTCGGAAAAATCTCGAAATTATTTTCATCCAATTCTTCAATGCCTGATGATTTTGAGAGACAAGTAAACCATGGACCAACGCTCATACTTGGTCCACTTACCGTCAATGAGCCGCCGTTTGTAAGTACTCCATACTGAGTGAGAATAACCTGTCCGGGTGCGTAACAAAGAATTTGTCCACCCGGAATAAATAAAGTATCGAGTTCCAGAATCCCATATTTCAACATAGAAGTTCCTGTTGGAAATGTCATATTGCGATGCCCGCATAATGCAGCGGAACTGTCTATTTTCATAAAAGAGGATGCATTCAAAAAAATACTATTTTGCATTTCAATAAAATTATGAATATAAAAAGTATCAGATGATGTATAGGGTGGCGCAATTCCACCAATCCAACAATTGCCATCACTCCAGTACCCGCTTGCCGCTGTATTCCATGTCATAGCTTGAACTGACTGAAAAAATAATATTATTGCAAATATTAAATATATACAAGCGCTTTTTATAATTTTATGTTTCATTTCTTTTCAAATTCTATGCTCTTCAGAAGACGTTGCATTATCAAGCCGTTGCATACAACGTCTCTACAAACGATGATTAATCAAATTTATCTCCTTTCCATTTTCCCGAAAATTCTCCATCTTTATATCTACCAACCACTTCACCCGCAACCGATTTTCCATCGGAAGATAAAATCAAAAATCCGTTTCCGTTAACCTCAACTTTATTAGTCCCATATCCAACCTCAAAAAATTGGAAATCCAAGCGGTTTCCATTTACATCGCCTGTTAGATAACTCAAAGTTCCTCCTCCAAGTGGAACATCAAATGTGCCTGTTACTTTGTTGTTATTCTGAACTAAAAATAAAACCATTTCATGCGTTTCAGCATTTATATTATATTTCCCGGTGAAGACGAGTGGGGTGAATTTAGTGTACGAGACAATACTAAAATAGAGTACAAATAGAATAAGGATTTTATTTTTTTAGTATGTGAGTTTCCGAAACTCCAGATCCAGGTTCGATTCCCGGCGGGGCTACATTTATGCTTGATAATCAAGCAGTTGCATAGCACCATTGACAAAATTAGTGACTAAAATGAGTTTTGAGCCCCTCGGCATATGTGATTAACCGCATTGTGGGTTGAATCCAGGAAAGCTGCATTCTTCGAAATATTGCAGAGAACTCCCTACTTTCCGATCTTTTTGGCTCCTGTTAAGCGGAAAACTTGCTTTTTAGCCGGAGTCTGACCGAAAATTATCTTGTTTTGAGGAAAGTACTGTACATTTACAGATCGTATTGGCGATAGATGCAATTAGCATGAAAAAATTAAAAAAAATAACTGTAGAGAAAGATTATAGCCCATTCTCGTACTTATATAGCAACAGGGATAATGAATTACCCAGCGGTGAATATCTCTTAGACAAAATATATGAAACAAAAATTGAGGATAGGAGTTTTAAATTATATAAGTATAAATACAAAGTTTGGAAAGAAGAATTTGACTATGAATGGCAAAGTAGTATCAAACTTGAATTAGCTGACAAAGGTGGGGATATCGATTACGAATTTGAATACGATAATTCCTTCAATGACCTATACAGCATAGTAAGAGAACAATGCTCAAATGTAATTGATGTAATTGACAGCATACTGGGTTTGACTTTAGGAATATTAAAAGCAACCTACGGTCCTGCGAAAGTTTCCATTGACATTACAGATAGACTGAGAGAGAAAATTAAAAACAACAAATTAAATATTCTAGCTGATAATAGTATTCAGGGTGATCCGGAAGTTGGCGTAGTAAAGAAATTGAAAGTTAAATACACTTTCGGCGATGAAACATTTGAAAAAGAGGTTGCAGAAGGGCAGAGAATAATTTTGCCTTGAATTTTAATTAACCTATTGCTTGTAAGAAATAAATAAAGAAAACTATCGTGTGAATAAAATAAAATGGAAAATAATACGCAAGTATTAAAAATAAAAATCAAGATTAGTAGCAATGGCAATTCAAGACACATACTCCAAACGTAATAAGAAACTAAGCGATGTTTATGCTTATGAAATACTATCAGATAAATTAAAAAATCAAGTAGCATATATTTGGAAAGATTTTTTTTCTCAACTTGAATCTGATATATTCTCAAGCGTATGGAAATATATTTATTCTAATCTATGCCGAGAACACGGAGAGAAAACCCTTGCAAATTCATATGGGATTCATTATTGGGATGCAGTAGAAGAATACTTTGATAAACTTACCAATATCGACAAATGTTTAGATGTTATTGAAATGGTGTTTTACAATATCGAACGAACGCCTGAAATTATTCAGAAAGTAATGTTCATCACATTCGCAGGAGATTATAAGCCTGAACAAGCAATTAAAGATTTGAACGCAAGATTTTCAGAAAATGATATGGGCTATGCCTTTGAGGATAAAAGAATTGTGCGCATTGACAACAATCTACTACATAGAGAAGTAATTATTTCGACAATTCATTTTTTATCCACACAAACTTTCAAAAATGCAAATGATGAGTTCATGAGTGCTCACGAGCATTTTAGACACCATAGACACAAAGAATGTCTTGCAGATTGCCTCAAATCACTCGAAACAACGATGAAAATTATCTGCAATGAGAATGGATGGAATTACGATAAAAAAGACAATGCAAGTAAACTAATAGAAAGGTGTATTAATAACAGGTTAGTCCCGGATTTTCTCCTAAGTCATTTCACTTCTTTAAGAACATCTCTTGAAAGCGGTGTTCCAACCATCAGGAATAAACTTGGGGGACACGGACAAGGCACTAACAAAATAATAGTGCCGGACCATCTTGCGAGTTATATGCTCTATCTAACCGGAACTACAATTAATTTTCTCGTTTCTTGTCAGCGAGAAATTAAACCAATTATATAAATACCTAATCAATTTCGAACAAGAAATTAAAGAATATGAAAATTTGGAAATTCTTATTTTATATAACAATGATTATCAACTCTGATTAACAATGGAAGAAAAACTTGACAAGGAATCCTCCGAGAGTCCAATCACCGGAAAAGATGCGGTTCATAATCCAAAAAAAGGAAAAGATAAATCTGACCGCGCATTTAAAATATTTATGAGTGGTATTAAGCGTGCAGAGAATCTTCACAAAATCAATGTGGATGAAAAAGGTGATAAACTTGCAATTCCGGAATACAAAATTCTTGACTCCTACCGAGCTGTAGTTGTATTATCAATTTCAGCCCTCGACGCTTATGTAAAAACCTTTTTAACTGCGGAAATTAAACAGCGAATTACTGACCGTACTTTATCCACAGACCTTAAAGCATATATTAAAGATGAGTTATTCAATAGGGATACGCTTCATCAAGTTGTACTTGATGGAGATTTTATTGATAAAGTCATTGAAAAGTTCGGCAGTGACTTTGAGAAAAAATCATTTCAGGGGCAGAAATCCATTGAAAAGTATATGAAGCTGGCTGGTATCGGACAGGTATTTAAAGAAATAACGAAGAGTGCAAATGTGAGTCTTGACAATCTATCAGGTGAATTGGAACGGTTTACAACCATGAGACATTTAATTGTTCACTGTGGAGACCACGATCTTAACCAAACAGAACTAACAGAAAATAATATCTGTGAAAGTGATGCTGTCGATTGTATAAAACTTGTAAAGCTAATCGCAACAGAAATTCATAAAATCTATCAATCAAAATGAGAGCATTAATTATTATATACGAATTTAATAATACTGTTATAAATAACAGAACTCCTTTTGAAACAAGAATTAGACAATATGATCAATACGCTTTTATTTCAAAAAACGCTTGTATGATTTTCACTAATGATTCTGTTGTTTCTGTTAGAGATTATCTGAACGCTGCTATGACCAGTGGTGATAAAATATATGTAGGTGAAGCAAATGCACCTGCTGCATGGAACAACCTGCATAATGACGTATCTGAGTATTTACAACGAAATTTGAAGTAACAATTAATAATTCCAATCATCTTATTCATCTTACCAGTATGCCAAAAAAAACCACCTCCCCTTCAAAAGATTCTCAAAAACCAATTGAGCAATACGAACACAAAGACAAGAAACGGCTGAATAATCCTCCGGTCGGGTTGGTCGATGCACACACCGATAATGGTGGACAGAGGAAAAAGAAATACGAATATGATCCGCATCTCGACCCGGAATTGCAATGGGCAGGTAAAACTGAGCATACCAGTTTTGAAGTAAATACCGTGAGTCTGCATGTGCATGAACGCATCGACCCACGTAAGATAATTGAAACGGTTCGAAAAGAGCTGGAAGCACCAAAACAAATGAGTATGTTCGAGGAGGACAGAAAACCTCTTCGCGAGGCAATTGAATTTTATAAACATCGTGAAAACTGGAGTAACAGATTAATTGCCGGAGATAGTTTATTGGTGATGAATTCCCTTTTGGAAAAAGAAGGAATGGGGGGCAAGGTTCAAATGGTTTATTTCGATCCGCCTTATGGAATTAAATATAAAAGCAATTTTCAACCTTTTGTTAATAAGAAGGACGTGGATTCATCTAATCGTGACGAGGACTTGACCGCAGAACCTGAAATGATAAAAGCATTTCGTGATACTTGGGAGTTAGGTATTCATTCATATCTCACGTACTTACGCGATCGTTTGCTACTCGCAAAAGATTTATTGCATGAAAGTGGAAGCGTATTTGTTCAAATTAGCGATGAAAATATGCATCATGTCAAAGAAATATTGGATGAAATATTTGGCATTGAAAATTTCGTTAGTATAATTAGTTACACAACAACGAGCGGATTTACAGCCAAATTTCTTAGTCGTGCCGGTGATTATATTTTATGGTATGCGAAAGCAAAGGAAAATCTCAAATACAGGCAGCTCTTTGTTCCAAAATCAAACCCGTTTGAAGATAAAGATAGTAGGTACAATCAAGTTCAATTAATAAATGGTGTTATACGACCTATAACAAATGACGAAAGAGCTGGATTTGTTAAACTTCCAGAAGGAGCAAAAGTATTTACAGTAGGCGCTATGGACAGCCAAGGGACAAATGGTGAAGACACGCCATTTGAATTCGAAGGAAAAGTGTACCGTCCTTCACCCGGGCGACATTGGACGGCTAACTATCCGAAGGGACAAGAAAATTTGGCTTCTGCGAAACGGCTCGTTGTGCAGGGAAAAAATTTATCCTTTAAAAGATATTTTGATGACTTCCCTCTTCAAACATTAAATAATCTGTGGACTGACATCGGAGGTAGCGTGATGAGCAGAAATGACCCTAAAGTTTATGTGGTTCAGACAGGAACCGGAGCCATACAGAGATGCTTACTAATGGCATCAGACCCAGGTGATTTAGTTCTTTATATTACTTGTGGAAGTGGCACAACTGCTTTTGTTGCAGAAAATTGGGGAAGACGATGGATAACCTGTGATACATCAAGAGTTGCCTTAACATTGGCAAAGCAAAGAATCATGACAGCTAACTTCGATTTTTTTGAACTGGCACATCCGAATGAGGGGGTGGGGAGTGGATTCAAATACAAAACAGTTCCACATATCACAATGAAGTCAATTGCATATAATGATAATCCACCACAAGAAACCTTATATGATCAACCTGTCATTGATAATAAAAGACAAAGAATCACCGGGCCGTTTACTGTTGAGGCAGTTCCTGCACCTGTTGTAAAAATGATGGATGAAATTGAAAATGATATAAGCGAGGCAGACAGTTCCGTCTCAAGAAGCGGAGAAACTTTGAGACAATCTGAATGGAAAGATGAATTGTATCGTACCGGAGTAAGGGCAAAAGGTGGAAAATCAATCGAGTTTACAAGAGTTGAAACATTAAGTGGAACAAAATATTTACAAGCGGAGGCAGAAACGAAGGAAGACACACCCAAAAGAGTTGTAGTTTGTTTCGGACCCGAACACGCACCACTTGAACAAAGAACAGTCGAGTTGGCATTGGAAGAAGCAGCCCACATGAAACCAAAACCACAAATAGTTTTGTTCTGTGCTTTTCAATTCGATGAAGAAGCAAGCAAGGATATAGACGAAACTAATTTTCCGGGAGTTACACTTTTGAAAGCTCAGATGAATGCCGATATGCTTACCGATGATTTGAAAAAGAAACGAAGCAGCAACGAAAGTTTTTGGTTAATCGGTCAGCCCGATGTTTCTATGCGACCGATTTACGAAACGAAAGAAAATAAAGCGTATCCCTCCGGTTCTGATGGGAAGATAGAACAAAAATTCGTTGTTGAAGTTCATGGCTTCGATTATTACAATCCGAAAACCGGAAAAGTAGAAAGCGGCGGTAGTGGCGATATTGCCATGTGGATGCTCGATAACGATTACGATGGAAGAAGTCTATTTCCCTCGCAAGTTTTCTTTCCGATGGCGGGAACAAAAGAAGGATGGGCTTCCCTTTCAAAAAATCTGAGAGCAGAAATTGATGAAGAAAAAATGGAAGTTTTCAGAGGAACAGTATCTTTGCCCTTCACACCCGGCAGGGCAGTCGCAGTCAAGATAATAGATGCAAGGGGAATTGAATCGCTTAAAATTATAAGATTGTAAAAAATATTAATATGAATCAGGATTTAATGGTAAGATTATTCCGCTCAATTGAAGGCGATCCCGATGACGATCTCGTCAAGGTTGCCGAAAAAATTATTGCTGATGAAAAGGAAAAAGGACATTTAAGATTATCAGAGAGACTGAAAGGTATCTTAAGTAGGAATGTGGCAACCCACACAAGTTTTAAAAAAGAATTAAAGACTTTATTACCGGAAGGAACTTTAATTCCTACAGATAAACGAAATAACATCCCTCTTGCTTCACTTATAGAAAGAGAATCTCTTCGGCATGAAATGGTTTTGCCAAAGCAAACTGAAACAGCCATTCAGCGAATCGAGAAAGAATATGTGGCAAGAGAAAGATTGGCTCATTTTGGGTTAAAACCGCGACAGAAAATATTGTTCTACGGATCCCCCGGATGCGGAAAAAGCATGAGTGCGGAACGCATAGCATGGAATATAGGGTTGCCGTTTCTTAAAGTAAGATTTGAAGCGATCATTTCTTCCTATTTGGGAGAATCAGCGTCCAATCTGAAAAAACTATTTGAATCAATTGGAGGCTACCCCTGTGTACTACTTCTCGATGAGTTCGATTTTATTGCAAAAACCCGCTCTTCCGGTCACGATGTCGGTGAAATGCATCGGGTCGTAAATATTTTATTAAATCTGCTCGAAGATTTTGATGCACCGGGACTTCTTATCGCCACAACAAATTTGGAAGGAAGCATCGACAAGGCATTATTTAGAAGATTTGATGATATTGTTGAAATGCCAAAACCCGGAAAGGAAGAAATAGTGCGATTATTAAGGAACACTCTTTCTTCAATGAATGTTTCCAAATCACTTCAATATGATGAACTCGCGATCAAACTGATCGGATTTTCGGCAGCACTCGTTGTGAAAGTTGCGAATGATGCAGCTAAAACGGCGGTAATACAAAACTGCAAGATTGTTGAAAAAGAACACTTAATAAAAGCATTGAATGACAATATTAAATATAATAATAAATAATATTGATGGCAAGATTTCCACACTTAAAACTTGCAAGACGAATTGATGGACTTTATAAGTCAAAACAAATAGCCGTTAAAAAAACAGTTAATCCAACTACTAAAGCTAATCTTGACAGTAGGGCAGAGCATGGTTCAGGATTATTAAGAAATCTTGATCACCTTTCAGCATATTGGGCTGATAATCTAAAAACTCGTTCAGAAAATAATTTGCCGGAATTACCGGATTCAGATGTAATATCTGTTTTGCTGCAAATTGATACGAAAGAATTCGATTTAGAATCTTTAAAAAGTTTCGGTATCGACATTATTGCCGAAGAAGAAGATGGGTTTATTATTGGTACATCTGCTGATGGTTTTAAATCGCTCCGTGAGAAAATAGGAAAATTTATTAAAGAGGAAGGTAAATTTAAGAATAAAGCAGCACAACTATGGCAGATAAATTACGGAGATCAGTGGCGTGTTGACCAAATACTTTCAGATGAATTAAAAACGAAGTGGGCTCAAATTACCGACAATGATTCTATAATTATTGATATTGGAATAGCCTGCTATCAAAAGATTTCAAAACAACCCAATAAAATTAAAGATGAGTCTACTCAAAAGTTTGAAGCACGGTTAGACAGATGGGCAGTAAGAAAAACAAATCAGGAAATAGAAAGGGATGAACTTGCAAGAAAAAGACAAATTGAATTTGAAAAATTAGTTACTGCATATAAGGGTGAGTTCTTGGGAAGTTACGTTGATATTGATGACAGTTTCTCCTGTAGGATAAAAATTTCCGGAAAAGGTTTGAAAGATATTGTTCTAAATTATCAATATTTGTTTGAAGTTGCTGAATATGATCCATTATCAATTGATGTTCATTCTACCGGAGAGATTGATTATATTGCACCGAACCTCAAAGCACCCGGTGCAAATTTTTCTAAAGTTTGTATAATTGATAGTGGAATTCAAGAAGAACACAGGTTACTTTCAAATGCTATAAATCGTGCAAATTCTACATCTTTCATTCCCGGCGATACAAGGACTGCTGATGTATCTGGTAACGGGGGACATGGAACGAGAGTTGCCGGAGCAGTATTATTTCCATATGGAATTCCAAGAACCGGAGATTATCAGTTACCATGTATTATTCAAAACGCAAGAGTTTTAGTTCAAATAAGTAGTTATACAGTGCTTCCGGAAACATTGTACCCTCCTCAACTGATGGAAGAAATTGTTGCTCACTTTGAGGGGACAAGAATATTTAATATGTCGATTAATTCATTCAGTCCATGCAGACTGATCCACATGTCTCAGTGGTCTTCGACAATTGATAAATTAATGTTTGAAAATAATATTCTATTTATTCTTTCCGCCGGAAATTTGAGAATAGAATCGAGAAATATAAATAATCCTGGAATAAAAGAACATTTAGATGCAGGGAGAAATTATCCTGATTATCTTCTCGAAAATTCAAGCCGCATCGGCAACCCTGCCCAAAGTTGCTTCGCATTAACAGTAGGCTCTGTCTGTATTTCTAAATTTGAGACAGATTCTAAGGAGTCATTTGGTGGAAAAGATGATCCATCCTCGTTTTCAAGAACTGGTTTAGGTTTATGGGAAATGATAAAACCTGATGTTGTAGAATATGGGGGTGATTTTGCAACAGAAAAAAATAATGATCCTAATATTACAAATGAACCATCAATTTCACCTGAATTAGTAAAATCTACTTATGGGGGAGGGTTTGGTGTCGGGAATGATTCTGTAGGAACCTCATATGCCGCACCAAAAGTGGCTCACATTGCAGCCGTTCTTCAAAATTTATATCCTGAAGAATCTGCAAATCTTTACAGAACATTAATTGTTCAATCTGCCCGATTACCGAATAATATTTTTAGGAATCCTAACCTCAACCATATACGGCATTATGGATATGGTATACCTGATTTACAAAGAGCAACAAAAAATTCCAAAAATAGAATAACTCTTATTTCGTCCGGTCATCTGTCGGCAAAAAAAGCCGATGTTTATTCTTTAAAAGTGCCTTATCAAATGAGAAAGCCGGGGGGAGACTTCGATATTTTAATCGAAGTAACATTGTCTTTTATGGCAAGACCAAGGAGAACAAGGCGTAGAACTCAATCCTATCTTTCTACATGGCTTGACTGGGAGTCATCCAAGTTAAATGAGAATTATACCCAGTTTGTTCATCGTGTACTTCAGGATTATGAGGGTTCAGAAGAAGAAAAGCAAGATCAAAATTCCATAAAATGGATGATCAGAGAGCGGAAAGACTGGAGCAGAATCAATGGATTAAGAAGACAGGATGGCACGTTGCAGAAATCTTGGTGTATAATTAAATCGTACGATCTTCCGGAAATATTTAGCCTCGCAATAATTGGTCACAAAGGATGGGAATGTGATCTGAACGATCAAATTCCATATTCAGTAGCAATTAGTTTTGAGGCATTGAATGAAAACATAAATGTATATGAAATGATTCGTCTTGAAAATGAGATTGAGATTCCAGTTCAAGTTGAACAAGAAATAGAAATTTCATAAACAGATGAAAAAAATCGATAAACTTATCATCAATTCTCCCTACGAAGAACCCAAACAATATTGGGAATATCTTCGTGATACAAGGGAATTTGTTCTTCAAGAAGGTCGGAGACCCGCAGGTTATGTTGTGGCATCAGAGAGTTCAAAAACATTCGACGATCCCGGAACATTCATCGAAATAAAATTAGTGAATACGATTCGACCACGAATAGAAAAATGGCGGAATGAAGGATATCCCGGCGTAACCGGAATTACGAAGCGATTGTTACAACATTGGCAAGAACCCGAAGAAAGAAAAGACAGAAGATTTTTCTTTTGCCAAATGGAAGCGATTGAAACTTTGATTTGGTTGAGTGAAGCACCTGAGGCAGATAAAACGGGAATAAATGTACCGGGCGATGGAGGTGATTTTTCAAGATGGTGTAGCAAGATGGCAACTGGTTCCGGAAAAACAATTGTCATGGCTCAACTCATTGCATGGCAGGTATTGAATAAAGTTGCGAACGGAAAGGACACTCGCTTTTCAAAAAACGTATTAGTTGTCGCACCGGGCTTGACTGTAAGAAATCGATTGTCTGTTCTAAATCCTTTTGATGAAAATAATTATTACGAAGAATTCAATATTGTTCCAAGCGGATTGATGGATTCACTCCGGCAGGGAAAAATAAAAATAATAAATTGGCATACGCTAGCATGGAGTACAGAAGAAAAATTAGCAAAGAAAAAAACGGTTGATAAACGGGGCGCAAAAAGTGATGAGGCTTATGTACGCGAGGTTTTAGGAGACCTTGCCACAGCAACAAATCTTATTGTGATAAATGATGAGGCACATCATGCTTGGCGTGTTCCAGCAGAAAGCAAAATTGCGGGAGTGAAGAAGGAGGATATCGAAGAAAGTACAGTTTGGGTGGGAGGATTGGATAGAATAAATCGCGCGCGAGGAATTATTCAATGTTTTGATTTATCGGCAACCCCATTTGCACCCTCCGGTAAAAAAGCGAGTGAGGAAGCATTGTTTCCTTGGATAGTTTCCGATTTCGGATTGAATGATGCGATAGAATCCGGTTTAGTGAAAACACCGCGGATCGTGATTCGGGATGATGGAAATGTAGATAAAGAATTGCGATCTCGTCTTTATCATATATATATGGATGCGACAGTGAAAGATGATATCAATCGTAAAGCACAAGAAAGTGATCCACTTCCCGATTTAATAAAGAACGCTTATATACTTCTCGGCAAAGATTGGAAAGCAACGAAGGATGATTGGGAGAAAGTTGGTTACAAAATTCCTCCCGTGATGATAACTGTTGCGAATACAACCTACACATCGGCAAGAATTAAATATTCTTTCGACCATGATAGGTTTTTGCTCTCTGTGGTAGGCTTAAGTGATTTATCTATACCTGAAAGAACTTTACAGATCGACAGTAGTATTATCAACAAGGTTGAGCGAGGAGAGTTCGGTGAATTTAATGGAGATGATACAGGACAGGATATTGAGGATATCGAGATTGATATTGATGAACCGGAAGCGGATGAACCAAAAGAAAAAAAGAAAACAAAAAAAGAATTAGCACTCGAATTAAGAGCAAAAGTAGATACGGTCGGAAAAGTTGGGGAACCCGGTGAGCAAATTCAAAATGTTATTTCAGTTGGGATGCTCAGTGAAGGGTGGGATGCCAAAACCGTTACACACATTATGGGTTTGCGGGCATTTAGCAGTCAGTTGTTATGCGAACAAGTTGTAGGGAGAGGATTGAGAAGAACTTCTTACGATGTGGGAGAAGATGGATTATTTGAACCGGAATATGTAAATATTTTCGGAGTGCCATTTACATTTCTTCCGCATGAAGATACCGGAGGGGGCGAAATTCCACCCCCACCGCCACCAAAAACAAGAGTTGAACCCGTCAAAGAAAAAGCAGAACATGAAATTTCTTTTCCTAACATTCTGCGTATCGACCATATATATAAACCGCGATTAAGTTTAGATTTCGCCAATGTAAAACCACTCGAACTCGACCCAAACGATAGCATAACGGAAGCAGAGTTAGCAGCCATCGTAGCGGGGAAACCGAACCCTGCGTCGCTAACGGAAATTGATTTAAAAGAAATCGGTAATAAATTCCGGTTGCAGTCAATTATTTTTCGTATTGCCTCATCTATATATAATTCGGAGAAGAAACCTGACTGGAAAGGCAGTAAAGAAACTTTCCTCATTCAGTTAATCGGCATCATTGAGAAATTTATATGTTCCGAAAAAATCAGAATTAAGAATCCTTTATTCAATCAGGATGAGGTTAGAAAGAGAATTTTGATCATGCTAAACATGAACAAAGTGATACAGCACATTTGGAATGAAATCAGAGCTGTTAATGTGGAACAACTTACACCAATTTTCGACAAAGAGCATCCGATCCGCTCAACATCTGATGTGCGGACATGGTGGACAAGCAGACCCTGCGAAAATTTTGCAAACTCGCACATCAACTTTGTTGTGGTTGACAGCAAGATGGAATATTTGGAAGCACGAAGTATTAATGACAGCGGTGTCACACAATCATTCGTGAAGAACGACCATTTAGGGTTTGCAATCATCTACAATTATCAGGGAGTTGTTAGCCGATATTTTCCTGACTTCATTATAAAACTGAAAACAGGTGAGCATTTAATCCTTGAAACGAAAGGACTTGACAGAGATAAAGACAAAACCAAAAGAGCAGCCCTTGACGAATGGTGCAGAGCAGTTAATCAACATGGAGGCTTTGGCAATTGGAGTTGGGTAGTATCATTCGATGTAAATGACTTAGATTTGATATTAGAAAATTCCGCTATGACCAAAATAAAATCGGAACAATAGAAAATCAATAAAACCCTAAAAAGCATGAAGCACTTCCTCCTGCTAATAATTCTTACTTTGTTCGCACTTGAAACACTTGGGCAACGCAGAGAAGATACAACAAAATTCAGAACAGCAAATAACCCTATTACAACTCCGACTCAAGTTAGTGTATGTTTGCCGGATACATTAGCAATAAGAAACATTTCAGGGGGAGGTAATAATCAACTTTTAGAAAAATACATGCCTTGGATTGTCGCTTTATTAATTGGAGTACTTTCAGTACTTGGAAACATTATTCTCTCTAATCAGAATCGGAAAGCCAATGACCGGAATCTCAAAAGTCAAATTGAAAGTAGCGAAAGAAATTTGCAAAAGCAAATGGATACTGCAAAGGAAACTACTTTAATTCAGTTTAAAGCAACAATTGCGACTAAAAACCGACAGGAATGGATTAATGAATTAAGACAAAATCTTTCTGAGTATATGGCAATGCTGCATATGATAACACCTGAATCTGATAAGATCAGTGATTTATTAACCAAAAGGGCTGATCATATTCAAAGATTATTGTTGACCAAAACAAAATTAGAATTATTATTAAATAAAGATAGAGCTGAACAGAAAGAATTACTCGACCAATTAGAAAATGTCTTGAGTATCATAAATTTTCCACCGAAAGAAAATTTCAACATTGCTTTCTCAGCTGCAAGAACAAGACTAATTGACGCAGCAAGAAAATTATTTGAAATACACTGGAAAAAAATCAAAGACTTAAATTAGTAATGTTATAACACTAAAAATAATTTTACATTCTCTAAAATTGCCATCAGAAGGCTAATAATTTTTATTTTGTTAATGCCATCAAAAAAATAAAACTTATGAACAAACTTGATTTTTTGCAAATAACATCTATTCAACGAGGGAAATTAAAGGATGAGCATCAAAAGCCAGGTTGGAATCTATGGGCTTTAATTGGTGCGTTTGCCTCTTTGATTTGGATTTCAATTTCAATTTTCGAGAACAATAAATCTCATCAAATATCTTCAATCTATTTGGCAATTGTTTTATATTTCTCTCGAATATTTATCAATGTAATTTGGG
This sequence comes from Bacteroidota bacterium, assembly GCA_023251595.1. Taxonomy (GTDB): domain Bacteria; phylum Bacteroidota; class Bacteroidia; order AKYH767-A; family JABDAW01; genus JAHEYM01. The sequence goes on along the minus strand of JAHEYM010000009.1, from coordinate 10,055 downwards.
GTTTTATTTCTTCCGATTCAAAATCAAAATTTATCAATTTTAAAGAAGAAATTGCCGGATCTTTATTAATACATCTCTATTCTATATTTACCACTTTGTTTATTTATATTTTTCTAATTTGGAACAATCAATTTGAATCATTATTTGAGAATGCAATAATTCATTTTTTCTTCCTATTCCTCTTACTTGTCCAATCGATTTTGCTAATATTGGCTCGAGTTAATATCCCAGTCAATATTAATCCAAAAGCTTTAGTTAATCAAAGAACGAACTATCTAATTTATGGAGTTTTATTTATTGTTTTCACAATTATCGTAAAGATTCTATGTTCGCATTTGCTTCTTATTTCAGATTATACTTCTATTAAATTAGGATTGATATTCTTTTCGCTTCATTTTGTGATTGAGAAACTATTTTCTTCTTCCCAGCCAAACACATTGCTGAGACAGATCGATGATCTCATTGATGATATTACGTTTGATAAAATTAGCATTAGCGATGGTGAAAAGAGATTAAAATTAATTATTTATGGTTTACAATTTAATCATATAGTTTCGCCTTTAGTTGATGAGAATATTAACTTAACAAAACAATTTAACGAATATTGTGAGATTCTTAAAAAACGAATTGAGAGGCTGAACAGTGAAAAGAATGAAACAGATTATCAAATATTGTTTGATGCTATAAGAAACAAATTTGAGGAGCTAAATAAGGTTAGTCAAAAGATTATTCTCAGTAATGAAAGAATTAGACTAAGACTGGGTTTTTATCGCTCGTCTGAGAAAAACAACCCAGATTATATTAATATTTCAGATTTATTACAAAGATTAGAAAACGAAAGAAATGACAAATTAAACGAATTAACTAAATACAAGGTTGAAAACCCGCATTTTGGACATAGATGAAGCGCAGTTGGAAATAATTAAATTTCGGGCGTTTGAAGAATAAGTGAGCATCATTTTTATTTAATACTCGCATTTTCAGGTTGTGGCAGAGCTGTTTTCAAAATACTTTCAATTATATTTAATTGTTCGGCGGTCAGCAGTTTTATCGTTTCCTGACTCAGCACCATGCCATTTATCTGAATATAATTATTTTGGTTCTGAATCAAAGTGTTGTTTGCGTGTTGTCCATTTATGCTGCCAATTGCAGTCAAATAAAGTTTTGCTGCGGCAGTATCACCTTTTAACGCGAATTGAAAAACTTTTGCCAATAATTTTGATGTCATGAACCGGAACTGTTCCACCTGTCCGACATATAGTGGATGGTTCAAATACTCTTTGAAATGCTTATGAATTGTTTGCCGACTCAGATTGGTGTTGCTTGCGATTTCATTTTTTGAGGGCATACGACCATAATCTTGAATAAAACTGGTGATTGCATTTGTTATTTCATTATGGTTATTTTCCCAAAGTTGATTTTTGGTTGCAGCTCCGATTATGGGTTCAATTTTGTTATAGAACTTATCCCTTTCAGTTCCTTTCGCAGCATTAAATTTTTCGGTTAAAACTGCCATTAAACGGGCGTTTTGGGATTTGTTTAACCCGGCAAGATCGCTTTGATTAATTTGTTCGAGTGAAAGAATTTTATTTATTTTGATTTCCGTTTCTGTCAACTTTTGTAAACTTTTTCGTTTTGTCTTCATGTCAATTTAGATTTTAATTCAATTAGCAACTCTGCAATTTCTGTTATCATTCTGACCTGATCAAAATATCTATTTGGTACGCTTACACTGCTGAACATCCTTTTGCGGCATATATTTCTTCTTTTTATTGAAACTCTCTGTAATCGAATCTAATGAGGTAATCCGCTAAATCTAATCCCTGCTCCCTTTCTGAGTCCGATGCGTTTTTTTCAAGTAAGTCTGAAATGTAATGTTTAGTAATGTCCGATTTCTTGGCATTATTTAGCATTTCTCCAGCCTTTTCACCCCATTTTTCAAAACAATTCACTTTTGCATTTGGTTTTGAGAGGTCGGGGAAAAGGGTGACACTTCTCCCAACTAATACTTTGAAGATTTCGGGTTTAGTCCATCCGCATCCATTTATTCCGCCTGTCGCAATCCAAATGAATTCAGGCAAATAAACGCTCGCGATGATTGCAGTTTTTTCACTCTCAACTACTGCTATGGGTTTTCCCGGTTCTGCTCGTAATAAATGTTCGCCAAAGAAACATTGCTGCAAATTAAATTCCGGTAATTTTAAGACACTATGAACCCAATTGAAATGATTGAACGGTTCCTTAATTCTTTTTCCGGTCGCGGCATTGTAAAGCATTATTTTACCAGTCCTCACTCTTCCGGTAATATCAATCTGCCAAAACACGGTCGCTCCATTCCAGTGTTTTGATGTACCGATAAAATATTTTTCGATCAGTCCGGTCGTGATTTCAGTTCCAAATAGATCGTAAAGGAATTTCACGAAATTATTTTCAGAGTGATGGTGCAGACTCTTTTCAAATGACTCGAATGGAATAAGTGATGGAGAATGAGGTTTCAATACCGAACATTCCGCACGCGCGCGCACGCACCCGCGCGTATTGGTATAGAAATTCTCAAACCCCCGGTGATTCGGGCTTCCGGTCTCCTTAAAATAATCCTTCGGTTTATAATGATATCCGCATTCTACCTCGCGGTTACACCTTCCTACTGTCGGATGAAGATATACACCAGATGCGTTATCGATGTACCGGGAAAAGGTACTCCATTTGCCACAGCGCGGACATTGGTAACGGGAATTCGTTCCCTTATATGGTTCAAGTACGAAACGATGACTGGTCATTAGTTGATGTTGTTTGCAATATGCAAAGGCGTATATAGGGGTTTGCAAACTTGCAAGTGTGAATTTGTGTTTGCAATTCCGATTTGCAAACGTAATTTGCAAACGTGCAAACCTCCGTTATTAAAAGGTCTCATGTGGTATCAATTTATAGAAAGCAGTTTTGTCTTTTATTTCCTTAAATAGTTTGCATCTTTCACCATTACCGTTAAGAAGTTCAACTTCAGAAATTAATAATTCGGCAATTCGACTTTCGATAGTTCTTTGACTCGCATCAAAATCAATTTTTAGTTTTCCGAGCAGATCATTTCTTGTAATTGTTGTACCGCCTCCTAAGTACCTTTCAATTGCCTCAACCATATCATTCCTACTCGCTTTCTGTTTCCTGCTGTTCATGACTTCCGCAACCTCAAGAGAATCGGCAATAACCAATCCTTTTGCTTCATCACTATATCGAATGTGAAATGGAGGATGTTTTGCGGTGCTTCTGCATTTCAAATATTTGACCCTGATTATTTCAGTATCATTTTGATTCGCATCTTTTTCGAAACCAACTTGCATGACTGTACTCGCTTTATTCATGAGTTCAGTTCCGAAATGCCCCCGTGCTTTCTCACTTTTGGGGTTTTCATGAATGATACAAAGAAAAATTACATTGTGTTCGTTAATAGCCATGTTCATCAAATCAATTAACTCCATGCTCTTATCGGTCTTATTAAAATCTTCAATACAATCAGTTGAAACGTCAAGAACAATAAATAAAGGGTTTGCTGTCTGTCTCCGAATATGGTTTAAGTATTCGTTTAGGGTCGCAAATCTATCTTCTCTCTTAATCTGCAATAGACTTATATATTCAAAGTTAACCGGGTGGTCGGCTTTTTTATATCCGGCTTTTATCTGAATTGATTGGAGAGCATACGGCAATTGTTCGGTCAAATTTCGTTCTGTGTCAACATATACTACAGAGTGGGCTTCGTGCGAATCTGTTCTATTAAATCCTAACAATTCATTATTGCAATCCTTCTGTTTTAGAAATGCTGCGCAAATAATTTCAGCCAAACGGCTTTTGTGTGATCCCGCTTGACCCTGAATTACATTAATGGTATGCAGAAATATTACCGGATGATCATCCTGCATTAAAACAGGATCGGAAAATTTTATTTCACATGCTTTTAATTTCTTCAACTTTTCGTGGGTTTGGAGTACGATCTTTAAATTATCGGAGATTTTATCTTCACTGCCACTCGCTATCAATTCGTTTGCATGATTTTTAATTTGAGTTGGAGAAATTAAAGAAAGATCAGGTGTAGGTTTGAGCGCACCATGCTCACCATTTATTTCCTGTCTCTCGCTTGATTTACCAGAATTATCCGTACTTTTGTCTCTCATCATCATATTGCATTTTATAGGCAGGGTTAGGCTCCTGCCTTTTTGTTTAAAGATTAATTTTTAGGCTTTGTGATTGACCTTTGAACTGAAGGAACAGTTTTAACTTTGTGGAACTGTTGGAAAAATTCCTCCGTCTTCACGAAAGATTTGCCTCCAAATTTATAGAGTGTGACGTTTCCACGTTTTACATGATCGTAAAATGTCGGTGCGGAACAATACTTCTTTTTGAAAAGTTCCTGAACAGGGGTATATTCGGGTTCTAAAACTTCCGGATGAGATTTCGCTTTCGGGCTTTCAGCAAGAACTTTACGAACTGAATTTTGAATAAGTGTCTCAAGTTCATTTAGGCGGATCGGACTTAACAGAATATCATTCATCGACGAATAGATTATAAATTCATCGCAAAGTAAGATATAATAATCTTCTGAAATAGGAGAAGGACACTACACAAAATACACTTTGTGTATTTTGTGTATTTACTCTATTGTAGGGGCGAGCGGAATAAAAGGAAATTGAATTTCACCCGGTTTGGCTCTTTTAATAGTGTCTGTACTTATATTCAAACCGAAAGTATTCTGAGCAATCTCTTTAATCTGTTTAATCGTTGGTCTTTTATTGTCCCTATAGTATTTCTTTACATGTAGGTCTTTAATAAAATCTACTAATAATCCCTTGTTGCCTTTACCACCGTATTTCCAAATGAAAGTATTTGCTTCGCAATAATTTTGTTCAACAAGCAAATTCATAATGAATTTATATTTTGAAATGCTCTCAAATAGATTGCAGAGCATCAGGGGTTTAACAAGAATTTCACGAGGCAGTCTGTTCTTCCGCTTCATGCTGATGTTTGTTTTCTTTTTATGAGCAGATTGTTTATGAAGTTTATTATTTATGTAGTGAAGATAATTTCTAAGTTCATCATGGAATAATGCGCTTTCATCCGAACGATATATACTTTCTGACATTGCCTCTCGAATTTCTTTATTTTCCAACTCCCAAAAAGCCAATTCGTTGTACGAGGGTTTTAGACTCTTCAAATGTTTTATTCTATTCTTTGCATAATCTATCAACTCGGAACAATTCTTAAATTCTTTCCCTGTTACATCGTCAGTCATGCGGGGATTTATCATTTTATTTGAATTAATTAATTGATTTTGGTCTTTTTTATTTATTGCATCCGACTTATTTGAATGTTTACGGATTTCACTTTTCTTTTTATCCATCCATTCAAAAATAAATTCATCGTGGGGGTGAAGTATTTTGGTGTTTGTTTTGGAATCTATTCTCATATCCTCCAATCTGCTCTTGGTGTATCTCCACCAATCAATTTTTTTTCCTGCGTATTTATTGAAATGAAAATCTAAATATTCATCAATTTCATTCACATCAGTTTGATATAAGTTTCGGATGAAAGCCAAAATTAATTCAACTTCTGTTGGTTCGACCGGGATTAATCCATCATTCGTTTTTATACTCGCAATGAATTTGAGCTGATAAATGCTTTCTGATAATTGTCCTGCAAGGACAAAAGAATAGAATGGAGGTTTATTCTTTTTGCGCATATCGGAAGTTTTTACACGCTCTAATTGCCAACCTTTCTTCTCAGAATCTAATTTTTCTTTCGCAGAATTCGACTTTTCTTTTTCATTTTGTAAAAATTCTTTCCAGTTTTCCTTTGAGAGAAATCCGATATACTGAATACTGTCACCATACACCCATCCTTTCACATTTTGCAACCAAAGATTAAATTCGAAGTTGTATTTTCTTTTCAGTAAAGATCGATGAGGTTCTGTCTTAGGCATCATGATGGAATCCATGAAAATGGCTTCATCAAATAAATCATCAAACGTTTTAAATTTTGTTTTCTGCCGATTCAAATATTGAACTTCGCCATCGGAACCGGAGTAAATTTTCTTCTCGATGTTGGATGCCCAAAAATAACCTCTATTATTTACAACAACACATTCATAGTTATTCCAATGCAATAGCCTATCAATCGAATTATCGTCGAACTCGTATTCTGTTAGTTTATTCTCTGTTAGTTCTTCAATCACTATTTGAATGGATTGATAATTTTCTTATTGATGAGTATATTATTCATAAATTTCATCACGATTAAATTTGTAATTTTCAGGAAGGTGAATCGGATTCTTTGCTATAAAACTGAGTAGCTTGCTTAGTTTCTTCTGCTTGGAAACAGCTTTGCTTTTCATCTTTCTCATTTCTGTTTTATTGCCGATATACTTCATTTCCACTTTCATTTTGCAAACATTACTTCAAACGCCTCCTCAACATCAGCATCATCAACTTTTACATACTCCCTGAACTGATCGTATTTCCGGTGTCCTGTAACCTTCATGATGAGTTCTGCATCAATCTTCTGTTTCAAGGCAAGGGTGCAGAAAGTTCTCCTTCCTGTGTGACTGGTAATGAGGTTGTATCTAAAATCGGTTTGTTTTATTTTCTGCTTTCCGGTTTGTGTAACCCATGAATGTTTTTTATCGAATCCGGCAAGAATGCAAATTTCTTTAAGGTATGCGTTGAATTTTTGATTCGTGATGGTGGGTAATCCCTTTGGATATTTATCGAAAATATACGCAAGATGGGTTCTTAACTTCGGATGAATAGGGATCGAAACACGTTCCCCTGTTTTCTGTTGGTAAATAGTAATATTCGTATCTGAGATATGGTTTTTGTCCAACAGTTTTTCAATGTCCGAAAATCTTTGCCCGGTCAATATCTCCAATATAAATAAATCACGCACCTTATCTAATCGTGGTGCTTTAGTCAGATCGAGATACAGCAAGGATTCAACCTCATGATCTTTCAGCGCAATTTTAAATGGTTCTATTTCATCGAGATATTTGAGATCGGTTAAATCAATGTCATGCTTGATAATATTTTTCTTCTTCGCAAACTTTATGAACTGCTTGAAACCTTTCAGATATTTATTAGATGATGGGTTTGAGAATTTCTTTTTCCCGACAAGATATTTATCCCTGAATAGATTCCAAAAATCCTCATTTATTTTATCGAAAATTATTTCACCATTTATTTTCTCAAATTCTTTCAGATGATTGAATGTCGATATGAATTTCTTTTGCGTATTATCGCTCCAAGTGCTTTCTGATGCGTCAAGGAACTTCCGGTATGCTTCATCAAAGGAAATGAGTGTTTCATCTTTCCGCTTGCCTATATCGAGGTAAAAAGCTTCCCTTACCTGCTCCAACTTGCATTTTTGTTTGTTCTTGGTTAAGTCCATTTCAATCCCGATAAGAGAATCACGTATGGCATTCAATCGGGAATTATATTCCATGTAGAAAGTAGTATTTCGTCTCACCAGTTCTTTCGTGCCCTTTTTCTTCCTAACATTGCAGTATGAAGCGATAAAACTTTCTCCGGTCGCAAACCTTAATCTTGAAATTTTGTTGCTGATGGAAACATAAACTGCGCTCTGCGATTTTGCATCGGGAGTCAGTAAATAAAATGAGACGTGTATCATTGCATTTAATTTGGCACAAAGATACATACATTGACAATACAATTGACAAAAATACTTAACTAATCGTAACTAAATTTAACCTGCTCTGACACTCAAATTTGCAAAGCGTTGATTAACAGAACATTTAAGTGTTAATCCAAGTTAGACCAAGTAAGGGTTTCTATATCCGGCGGGGCTACTACCATCTAGCGATATGGTGAGATATTAATCTTAAAATCTGAATGTGAATCTTTCCCGCTTTCATATTATTATTCACCGAATTCCAGTAATTCTATTCATCTGGCTATTTGTCAATTCAAATTCTTTTGCCAGAATAGATACTCTGAAAGTAAATTCATCACCTGTACCAAAAAACTTTTACAAAACAGATAGTGTCTTTTCCTTCCGATCTCAAAAAGGATACTTTCCATCCTTGATTTATAATGTTGGTGAACAAGCCCTTGCACCTTTCCATTTCACTCCCAAACAATGGTTGTATACAGCAGCAACTGTAGGTTCAACATTGGCTCTTATTCAATTTGATGGTGACCTCGATGAGTGGTTCCGTACTAAAAAACAAGAATACAAATGGGTTAACGGATTTTCTCCTGTTATAACTGAGCTTGGTGGTAATTATGGATATTATGCGTTGGGTGCTATCGGAATTACTTACGCTGTGTTCAACAATAAAAAGGGTGTTGAAACTAGTTTACTCGCAACACAGGCATTGATTACTTCAGGAATTTGGGTTCAGTTAATAAAAAGAGGAACAGGCAGAGAAAGACCAAATGCGTCTTACTCAAATAGTAGAAAGGAAGGAGGATATTGGTATGGACCGATGGCACAGTACGATCAGGATCTTGCGATTCAAAAACCCGGTTCCTCGTTCGACGCTTTTGTTTCAGGTCACACTGCCACAGCATTTTCGATAGCTACTGTATTTGCTTCAAGATATAATCAAAATGTAATCGTACCAATCCTATGTTATTCTACAGCAACCCTCGTCGGACTATCACGATTAACCGAACATCAACATTGGGCATCGGATATTTTGGGTGGGGCATTTCTTGGTTATTTCTGTGGGAAACAGGTCGTTAGCCATTTCAATAAAACGCATCAAAATGTTTCCGTATCGACATCTGCAAAATCAAAAACAAAAGTTGAATTTTCTCTGACTCAAAATGGAAATCAGGTTGGCTTTTCTTTAAAATGGTAAAAAAATTGCAAAAATAATTTTTCGGGAAATTTTTCTTAATATTGCGCTTCCTTTCATGCTTTTTATCTTTTTCTAACTTTTAATCTTTTTCTCATGGCAACCAATTCCAAAATCATCAATCACAAGGAGTACACAAAAGTACTCGGTGAAATCAAATCTAAAATCCGAAGCGCTCAGTTACGGGCAGCTATTCATGTTAATTCTGAGCTCCTGTCTGTCTATTGGGACTTAGGGCAAATGCTTGTTGAAAAACTTTCAAGGGCGGACTGGGGAGATAAAATAGTCGAACAGCTAAGCCATGACCTGATGAAAGCATTTCCACAAATGGAGGGCTTTTCTCTCACCAACTTGAAGTATATGAGAAGATGGTATCAATTTTATTCCCTGGTAATTGGTCAACAAGCTGTTGACCAATTGAACTCCTCCAAAACAATTCAACTTATAGCTAATAATAGTTCAGAAAATGCAATTGGTCAACAAGCTGTTGACCAATTAGAAAATCTTCGCAAAATAAGGTCGTTACTGGTTCTTGTGCCGTGGGGTCACCACATTCAGATACTGACGAAATGCAGAAACACAGAAGAAGCAATGTTCTATTTAGCCGAAACGATCAAAAACAGTTGGTCCCGAAACGTGTTAATTTTTCAGATAGAGAGCAACTTATATAAACGTCAGGGAAAATCAATTAATAATTTTAAGATTACTATGCCCGAATACCAATCTGATTTGGCGATTGAAACTCTTAAAAACCCGATGCTCCTCAATTTTCTTGGCTTAAACAAGGATGTTAAAGAGCGTGATTTGGAAAAAGCTTTAATAAATAATTTAAAACAATTTCTCCTTGAGTTAGGAAAAGGATTTGCTTACGTTGGAAACCAATATCATCTCGATGTTGAGATGGATGATTTTTCACTTGACCTGCTTTTTTATAACTTTAATCTAAACCGTTTTGTAATTTTTGAATTGAAGGTGCGCCCGTTTAAACCCGAAGATATTGGCAAATTAAATTTTTATATAAATACGGTGGATGAGAAAATAAAAACAGTCGCGCACCTGCCAACGATTGGAATTCTTTTATGCAAAACACCAAATAAAACGGTGGTAGAATATTCGCTGAGAGGCTTAGGGAATCCAATGGGAATAGTCGATTACGAATTGAGTTCAGAATTGCCGGACAATCTCATAAGCGAAC
>JAHEYM010000189.1 GCA_023251595.1 Bacteroidota bacterium | reverse complement strand
CATAGTCAAATTCACAAGCCTGACCGATGATAATCGGTCCGCTCCCGATAATAAGTACGGATTTAATCGCCGCGTCTTTGGGCATAAACAGGTTCGTTTGGAAATTCATGCGAATTTAGGTTTTTTCAGGCATTGAATTGCCGAGTTAAGTTACTTTTGTCTCGATGCAACCTTCAGATTCCGGTTTTATCACATCTGGTGACTATCGCTGGCACTTCGAGGTGTTCGGGAATGGTGAAAATTTCATGCTCGGATTTCATGGATTTGGCAGAAATTGTGAGGATTTTAAAGTGCTGGAACCCGCGCTGGGACATCGATACAAAATAATTTCGTTCGATTTGATTTGCCATGGTGAGAGTTCGCACCCAAAAGCATCCGAAGAATCAAATTTTGATGAAGAAGGGTTGAAAATTTTTGTGCTGGACGTTTGTAAGCATTTCAATATCGATCGGTTTTCAATCCTGGCTTATAGTCTTGGGGGGAAGTTAGGTTTGAAAATAATCGAACTTTTTCCTGAAAAGATTGATCGTATATTATTATTTGCTCCCGATGGGGTGAAGATTTCGAAGCTCTATCAGTTCGCGGTGAAAACGATGATTGGACGGGCGATATTCAGAATTTTTATTTTCGTTCCGCAACCATTTTTCGCTGTTTTATGGTTGTTGAAGATGACGAAAATAATTCGCGGAACCTTGTTCAAATTTCTTCATTTTCAGATGGAAAGCAGAGTAAGAAGGAATCATATTTTGAATGCATGGTATTTCTTCCGACAAATTGAACCTGATTTAGAGAAATTCACAAAGGAAGTAAATGAAAGGAAACTCAGTATTCACGCCTTTTTCGGGCGACATGATGCAGTTATTCCAGTGAAGTTTGCGCGTAGATTGGCAGAAAAATTAGATCACCCCGAAGCAGTGCAAGTAGTAGAAATGGGGCACAATCTGATAAAACCCGCGATGAATGAGGTGTTGAGAGAGATATTACAGAAAGAGAAACAGAGCTAAGACTGAAAAAAGCAAACTAAAGCGCTCCTCAACTAAACTATTCCCCTCCTCGGAGGGGTAGGGGTGGGTTATTTGTGTGTTTTCTCGTCAGAAACTGTAAGTTTCCTACGCCCACGTGCCCTGCGGGCTGCGAGGACCCGACGACCGTTCGCACTTTCCATACGGGTTCTGAAGCCATGTTTATGGGCTCTTTTTACGCGCGACGGCTGATATGTCCTTTTCATGATCCTGCTATTTTTCTATTAGGGGCTGCAAAGGTAAATGATTCGATTCGATTCACCAAACAAAATAGTTATTAGGGGTGAGGGATTAAGGGTTAGGGGTTAGGGGTAGGTTTGTTGTCGAAGGGTAAGAGGGGTATTTCACCAAGGAAATTACCTTACAAAGTCCAAGAGGGTGAAAGAATAATTCTTGGAGAACGGAACATTCCTCATTATCTTCGTCATATATTAATCCCCTAAAAAAAGTTTATGAAAAATCCATACAAATTCGCTGCAACCCTGATTTGTGTGGTTGCTTTAACAATTATCGCCAATGCGCAGCCTGCTTCATGGGCATCTAAAGGAATCGGTGGGGGCGGTGCCCTTTATTCACCCTCAATAAATCCGTTAAATCCATTGGAGATGTATGTTGCTTGTGATATGTCTGACCTGTTTCACACGACCGACGGGGGAGCAAACTGGAATATTGTGGATTTCAGACAAGTGGTCTCTTTTCATTTGACTAAAGTATATTTCACTAATAATAATTTAATCCGATATACACTTACAAACGATCCTGTAAGTGGTGCATATTCAGTTCGGAAATCAACAGATGGCGGTACAATCTGGAATACATTGGGAGCTGATCCTACCGGTGGTGATGTTTGGTCATTCGTCGCAAATCCACAAAACTCGAATCAGATTATTATTGGCGATTATTATAATTTATATTTATCGAACGATGGTGGTGCTACATTCGGAGCTTCACCATTTTATACAACTGCACAAGGATCTGGGGCTTATGTTGCAGGAAGTTTTTTTGATGGAAATAATATCTATATATGTACAAATCAGGGACTCATGGTTTCGACAAACGGTGGCAGCAGTTGGGGTCCGCCATCATTACAAGGAATTCCGGTGACGGAAGAAATTGTGAGCATGTCGGGCTCAAAACAAGGTAATCTTACCCGATTTTTCTGTGTTACACTGAGTTCCGGAAATGTTTATTGTGGAATAACAGGCGATGATTATAGTGGATATCAAAATGTATATACGATGGATTACGGCTCAAATTGGGTCGCACATGTTTCCGGAATTCTTACGGCAAGCGATCGTCCGTTTTATTGCGGATCATCCGCAACAAATACAAATATCGCATATATAGGTGGCGCAGATATCGGAACCGGCTATCCTTTAGTGATGAAATCGACAGACGGCGGTGTAACGTGGACGCATGTTTTTGTTGGAACGGGAAATGTCGGAATTCAGACAGGATATTGCGGATATCAGGGCGATTTCGGTTGGACCTGGCCATCTTATTTACTCGGATTTAACGTCTGTGACTCTGATCCGAATAAAGTTATATTTTCTGATTACGGATTTCTACATGGAACCACAAATGGAGCGACGTCATGGCAGGCGCTCTACGCACCGGCAACAGAAATTCATACAGCCGGTGTCAATACTCCTCAACATGCCTATTATCATAACAACGGACTTGATCAAACTGCTTCGTGGTGGCTGATGTGGCGTGATTCATTAAATATGTTTTCCGGATATACAGATATACATGGAATCAGGAGCAGAGATGGTGGAAATTCCTGGGCTTTTGATTATACAGGGTTACAAGCATATAACACTGTATATATGGTGAAGAAAAATCCGAATAACAGTACGATGTATGCTGCCACCTCTTCAGTTCATGATATGTATATGAGTACACGTTTACAGGATAATATTATTGATGCAGGCAGCGGACAAATTATGTATTCAACCGATAGTGGAAATACCTGGCTGTCGATGCATAATTTTGCAAAACCTGTCATATGGATGGAAATAGATCCCTCCAATTCCAACCGGATGTATGCAAGTGTGATTAATTATGCAGGTTCAGGAACAGCAGGCGGGATATGGGTTTCGAACAATATACAGAATAATGCAACTTCAACATGGACACATTTAACCAATCCGACAGGAACTGAAGGCCACCCGTTCAATATACATATATTAAATGACGGAACAATTGTTTCAAGTTGGTCGGGAAGACGAAACGGAAGTGGTGTTTTTCAACCAAGCTCCGGTGTTTTTATAAGTACGGATGGTGGTAATACATGGATTGATAGAAGTGATGCAGGGATGAGATATTGGACAATGGATATAATTGTGGATCCATTCGATGCGTTTCAAAACACTTGGTACACCTGTGTTTTCAGCGGTTGGGGTGGTCCTCCGAATGGTTTGGGCGGACTTTATCGCACTACGAATCGTGGTGTTCAGTGGACAAGAGTGAATAATACAGATCGTGTTTACTCACTTACTTTTGATCCCACACATTCAGGCACAGCATATATGACAACCGAGATAGCAGGTTTATTATATACGACAAATATTAATGCAGCTACTCCGACATTTTCAACTCTTACAGCTTACCCGTTCGAGCATCCGAGTCGTGTTTTCTTCAATCCATATAATTCAAATGAAGTTTGGATATGCAGTTTTGGCAATGGTTTGAGGATGGGTTCTCTTAATCCGACCGGAATTGCAACATTAGATTTTCCAAAATCTGTTTCGGACTTTTCTCTGATGCCAAATCCGGGAAAAGAAGACTTGCAACTCATGGTGAATATTGAATCAAAACAAAAAGTTTATATATATATTCAGGATGCGATTGGAAGAGAAACTAAAGTTTTATTCAATAATATTCTCAACTCAGGAATGACGGTAATGAAATTTGATTTATCAAATATTTCACCCGGAATATATTTTATTTCTGTTCGGGGTGAATTTGGTTCAGTTTCTAAAAAATGGATAAAATTATAAACCGAACCCACTAAAAAGGTCAAAAACCAACGCTTTTATTCATTTTATTTGTAAAAATATGAAAGTCGATGTAATCGTAACATATTCTCAGTATATTTGTTGAGTCGCATTTGGGGGGAATCGACGGTCGTCATCGCCCTCTTTATCAACAAAAACAGTCTGCCATTGAGAATCTCCAGGTACCTGCTTTTTCCTTTGATATTAGCCCTGATCAGCACTGAAATCAAGGCGACTCACATCGTGGGAGGAGAGATTAATTACAAATATCTTGGCGGAAATAGTTACGAAATTCGCGTCACCATGTACCGTGATTGTTACAATGGCGTACCACCTTTTGATGACCCCGCAGCGTTAGGGGTTTTTGACTCGGCGAATGTGTTGATTACCTGGTATGCAATGCCTTTTCTGGGGCTTGATACGCTTCAGCCCTCTATCCAAAGTCCTTGTCTTGTGCCGCCTACTGATGTCTGTTATGAGGTTACTACCTACATAGACACGATAAATCTTCCCCCAAGACCCGGAGGTTATATTTTAGCTTATCAACGTTGTTGCCGGAATGTGACCATTCAAAATATCATAAATCCTTCAGGCACAGGGGCTACATACGTCGCCACAATTCCTGATACCTCGGTGGTGATCATCGATAGTAACCCTAAATTCAATTATTGGCCACCAACTTTTATTTGTGTAAATACACCTTTTACATTCGATCATTCTGCAACTGATCTGGACGGCGACTCACTTGTATACAGGCTCTGCGTTCCGTTGGACGGAGCTACTCCGGCGCAATCCATGCCCCAGCCACCGAATCCCCCTCCTTTTATTCAGGTAGTCTGGAATCCGCCATATTCCCTTGCAAATGCACTTGGAGGAACGCCTCTCACTATTAATCCCCAAACCGGCCTTCTCACTGCAATTCCAAATACTTTGGGTCAATTCGTATATGGAATTTGTTGCGACGAATATCGTAATGGTGTATATATAGGTGAAACACACCGCGATTTTCAAATCAATATTGTTGCATGCCCTAATATTACCGTTGCTTCTATTCAATCTCCACTTGTGAGATGTGGAAGTGACTCCGCTCAATTCACTAATAACAGTTTCGGAGCGGCAACTTATTTTTGGGATTTTGGTGTTCCATCTTTAACCAACGACACATCGAATCTCGCGAATCCGCTATATATATACCCGGATACCGGATATTATAACGTGATGCTGGTTGCTTATTCCGGTGTAAATCCTGGATGTAACGATACTAGTTATGGAGTCGTACATATTCTTCCGGAATTCTCTGCAGGATTTTCTTTTTCACATCCAATTTGTTCTAATACCGTAACCTTTGTTGATTCTTTCTCAGTTTTAAGCGGGACTCCAAATGCATGGTTTTGGAATTTTGGTGATTCTACTTCTTCAACAGTTCCGAACCCTGTTCATACGTATGATAGTCTCGGTGGCACATTTACAGTAACCATGATTGTTTCCACAGATGAAGGTTGTGCAGATACAGTTACACATATAATTGTATTGCCGCAATTGTTGGCTTCAGTATTTACTTCGGTCGTAAATGCAAGTTGTCCGACTTTTTGTGATGGCTCCGCAACAGTATCCATTAGTGGTGGAACGGGTCCGTATAATATATTATGGAGTAACGCCCAAACCACGGCAACCGCTTCGAATCTTTGTCCCGGTGCATATTGGGTCACACTTTCCGATGCAAACGGTTGTACTTTTTCTGATACGGTAAATATAATTCAAGCATTCACCGGGGTCGGGTCAAACATCAGCGCAGCTTCGTGCGCAAATGTATGCAACGGACAAGCTACCGCGAATCCAACGGGCGGAACTGCGCCTTATACATATATGTGGAGCAACGGACAAACTACACAAACCGCAACGAATTTATGTGCCGGAAATTTTACCGTCACCATTACCGATGCGAACGGATGTACTACAACAGTGCCGGTTTCGATCACTACTTCTTTCACAATTTCAATTCCTTCTTCTCAAAATAATCCTTGTTACAACGATTGTTTGGGACAAGCCACTGCGCTTGCCGTTGGAGGAACTGCACCATATATATATGCATGGAACAATAGTCAAAATACACAGATTGCGACCGGATTATGTCAGGGTACATATATAGTTATCATCACGGATGCGAATGGTTGTTCTTCTTCTGACACTGTACAGATTACAGAACCCCCGGAATTGCTCGATACAATAACGGGCAGTGTGGTTTCCTGCACGAGTTTGTGCGATGGAACGGTAACTGTCACTCCTAGCGGAGGTGTTCCTCCTTATACTTTCCTGTGGAATGATGGCGCACATCAAACTTCCTCAACTGCAACCGGACTTTGCCCGGGTACCTATATAGTTGTGATTACCGATTCGGCAGGTTGTCAGCAGACGGATTCTGCACTTATTTCGGCTTCATTATTCACACCACCCATTAGTGTTACTGCCTCTCCCGATACGCTTCTTGCTTCTCAATCTTCCAACCTTACATCTATACCTGCCGGCGGATATTCATATCTCTGGACTCCGGCAACAGGTCTGAGCAACGCCACCATCGCGAACCCAGTTGCGACACCACAAGTTACTACTACCTATATAGTTACAGTAACCGATGTAAACGGTTGCAGAAATCAGGATACAGTTACGATTGTGGTTTATCAGGTCTATTGTAATGAGCGTGATATATATATACCCAATGCATTTACACCCGATGGAAACGGACATAACGATATTCTGTACGTTCGGGGAAGAGGAATCACAGAAATGTATTTTACTGTGTATGACCGTTGGGGAGAAATGGTTTATGAAACAAACGATTTGACAAAAGGTTGGGACGGCACATTCAAAGGAAAACCCTGCGATCCCGATGTGTTCGTGTATTATATAAAAGTCACTTGTTTTAATGGTGAAACGTATTTTAAAAAAGGAAATATTACGCTGATAAGATAATTATGAGTTATGAGTTATGAGTTATGAGTTATGAGTTATGAGTTATGAGTTAGAATGTGGGTAGTAATTATAAAATCATTTGAGATTAACAAATATTAATTAGATTAAAACCAAAAATTCCCCTCTTGCTGGCATGCTGTAGCGAAGCGGAGGCATGGAGAGGGGTAAGGGTGTGTACTTAAAGCGATAATAAATAATTAATGAGGATATCAAAATTCCATTTTCTCTTTCTGTTCCTCTTTCTCTTCCTGCGGAGTTTGGGGCAGGATATTCATTGGTCGCAGTATAATGCGTCGCCGTTGAATTTAAATCCGGCTCTCGCAGGAATATTTGATGGAGATCAGCGGATCATTGCGAATCACAGAAATCAATGGAATTCAGTAACACTTCAATATAAAACCATTT
>JAHEYM010000188.1 GCA_023251595.1 Bacteroidota bacterium | reverse complement strand
CGATGGTGTTTGGTCCCAATATGGTGAAGTTTGAAGAAATTCCTTTCGGGAAAACTTCTCTCACTCAAAAAGAATTTACGAATGGTGAATTGATGGACATTATTTGCCGCAAGTTCCCCGGATCTTGGCTTCCTTACGGTGCTGAAGGATTAACTGAACCCGCTAAAGAACACTTTAAAATGATTAAAATTGATAGCGGACGATTAGATTATATAGAAACGATTAATCGCTGGACTGCAGCTTTTGGTAAAAAGACCTGGAAAAAATCTTTATTTATTGCCGGATTTATTCCCAGATATCTTTTTAATCGCAATTTTAGAGAATGGATTCAGCTTTCGAAAATCGATGCGAATCAGTTATTATTCGAAAAAGAAATTTTTGAACACTACCGGATCGTTTTTGAAAAGATAAAGGATTAATTTTCTTAATAGGTTGATAGGTTGATGAGTTGAAGGGTTGAAGAGTTGAAAGGTTGAAGAGTTGAAAGGTTGAAAAGTTTATGAGTTAAATAAAATCAATTAATTTATATAACAATGAAAACACAGCTTCTTATTCTTTCATTCTTATTTAGCGTTAACCTTTTAAATGGAGCAACATATACTGTTACAAGCAATGTGGATGGAACTACAAGTGACGGCGTTTCGCTTCGTTGGGCAATAACGCAGGCAAATTCCAATAGCGGATTGGATACGATTGCATTTAATATTCCGGGAATTGCTCCTCAAATTATCGGGTTGATGACAGTTTTGCCGAATATTTCTGTACAAAATGTATTTATCGATGGCTCCACCCAACCGCCAAATGGATACACAGGACCGGAACCTAAGATCATTGTTCAGAATAACGACACCATCGATACCGGTTTTTATTTTTTTGCCAACAGCGATTCGAAAATCGCTGGGGTCTGGGTTCGTAATTTTCGGAATTATGGAATCTACCTGTTTGGTTCTGCAGTTCATTTGACCATCGATAATTGTAAGCTCAGCAACAATGGAATAAATGGTTTTTATCTCGTTGGTAGTTCCGCACATGGGGAAATAATTAATAGCACGATCTGCAATAATTTGTCAGATGGAATTTCAATTTTCGGAGCAGGTGCTTCAGCAACCATCACAAATAATTTGGTTAGTGGAAATGGGGGAAGAGGAATTGTAATTAATGGTGGATCCAGTCCATCAGGTATTCGGGGAAATCGTGTGGGCACAGATTCAACAGGCACATTGCCATTCGCAAATAGTTCTTATGGAATTGATGTTGAAACCAGTGGTGATACTATTGGTGGTGATGGTGCGGGTGAAGGCAATGTCGTCGCATTTAATCTTGCAGATGGAATTCATGTTGGTAGCGGAAATGGAAATCGTATCAGTCGCAATAGTTGTTTTTGTAATAATCTTTTGGGAATTAATATTGGTTTTGCGAATAATGGAATTGCTGCTCCACTCATACTGTCTGCAACTACTTTTCATGCCGGCGGTACGGCAACAGCCAATTCATCGGTAGAATTGTTCTATGACACCTCATGCACGGGTTGCGAAGGGAAGACCTGGTTTGCATCCGTGCTTACTGACACGGGAGGAGTTTGGAGTTATTGGGGTTCTATCGTTTATGGAAGTTCTATTACAGCAACCCAAACTGACACATTAAATAACACTTCCCAATTCTCTATTTGTTTTCAGATAATAACGACAGATATTTTATATCCTAATGTTTCTGCTGTTTTTGATGTATTTCCCAATCCGGCAAACGATCTGCTGAATATTCATTTCAATAATTTAATTTCTCCAACTGTAATTTCCATTTATAATTTAGTTGGGGAGAAATTATTCGAAAATAATTTGGGTGAAGGAAATACGGATATGAAAATAAATACCCGACAATTTGCAGCCGGTGTATATATAGTTAAGGCTGTTTCTTCAACAGCGTCTTACCAACGGAAAATGGTGATAGAAAAATAGTATTGTGCAGGCTCAGCCCTCATCCCCGGCCCTTCTCCCAAGGGAGAAGGGTGTCCACTTCCCTCTCCTTTGGGAGAGGGATCGAGGGTGAGGGTTGAAGGCTAAGGTATATAGGAAAATTATGCTATGTCAAGTGCGTCAGATTATTTCGGTGTAGTTGTTGTCTTATCCTTCCTTGGCTTTTTAATATATGGATTTTCAATAATTATCCGTGCTCAGTTGAAATCGATTTTTGATTATTTCGACTTCCATTTTCATCATAATATCAATGGCAAGATGCGAAATAGATATGAAGTTTATCTTCTGAATAAGTTTAGTTATTACGATAAACTTTCGCCTCCGCTAAAAATAAAATTTCTTTTGCGGGTGAAGGATTTTATTGCTGCAAAAACCTTTGAGAAAAAAGGCGATTTTGAGATTACTGACGAGATGAAAACACTGATCGCTGCTTCAGCAATTCAGGTATCTTTTGGTTTGGATGAATATCTTTTCGAATCTTTCGAGACGATCCTCATTTTTCCGGAATCTTATTATTCGAATATAACAAAACATTATCACCGCGGTGAGATTAATTTAAACGGAACCATTATTTTTTCATGGAAAGATCTGTTGGATGGTTATGAAAATCCAACCGACACATACAACGTCGGACTTCACGAGATGGCGCATGCGCTCGATTTTGAAAATAAAATGGAGGATGGCGATTTTGATTTTTATTTTGGCAATTATTACGACAAGTGGGCATTAATAGCAAATGAAGAATATGAGAATCTTCAGAATGACCGCGCATCATTTCTCAGAAAATATGCAGGCACCAACCGTCGCGAATTCTTTGCAGTATGCGTCGAACATTTCTTTGAAGCCACAGAAGAATTTAAAGAGAAACTTCCGCAGATTTATCTTCATTTATGTATTCTTTTAAAACAGGATCCTCTTAACGAAGATTTCAAAATACTTTTACCGGCTCAAAAAAGTTTTGAGAAGATGCTTTGGGAGGTGGAAAGTTCAATAGAGCTTTTTAATTCGAGAATTATATACAAAATCAATACTTTTTTTCTGAGTGCCATTTTTATCACTTATTTTATTTTGATGGCTGTCTTTATGAATTATTTTGAACTCAATAGTATATTCTTCTATCTTTTGTTATTTCTTATAGTCCCGGCATATTTTCTGATATTTGCCAACCGGATTATAGTTTATGATAAATATATAGTTATTAAAGATGTATCTAAAAAAGTCAGGAACGTTTTTGCTATTGAGGACATGGTTTCTGTTCACTTTAAAGTCGAAAATTTCCGGGGAGGTACTACAAGTTCTATGGAAATTCTCTATATTGAAAACGGACGTTTATATATGAAGGAATATTTTCATCTCTGGACGGATGAAAAGATTTTGGAATTGAAAAGATTGCTGAAACCCAAAAATGTGCCTGTAATGGGATCTATTGATTAATGCAAATCTATTTTTCTTAGTGCCTTTGCGTCTTCGCAGCCAATATTCTTATATTTCCAAAAACCCTTCCGGTAAATCGACCGATATTTCTTTTTTTCTCCTGTCAATTTTTTGAATGATCGGTTTAATCGCAGGAATTAAAATCTCTTTTGTATGATAATTCACCTTCAGCAATATTTGCATCGGATAAACCAATACATCCAACACTTCACCAATAAAACCAACCCGTAAATCATTTACTGCAAAACCCATTACTTCTTCTCCAGCTAATGTTATTTGTTCTTTCCGCAGAATTAAGGTCGATTCAATAAAAATAGGAGATTTAATTAATTTCTTTGCTTCATCATAGGATAAAACATCATCAAATTGAAGCGTGTATTGTGGAAATTCACCCGAAATAGTTTTAATAAAATAAGGAACTAATTGCCCGTTTATTTCCAAAAAGACTGACGATGCCTTCGATAAGTCAAATCCCGATGCAGGAGAGCAATCTAATAATGCAGTAAAAATTCCTGAAAAACCGTTTGTTCTGACAATGCTACCAATTCTGCTACAATCTTCTTTGTTCATATAGAATTTAACAAAATAAGAATTTGCTGCGACGGCGCTAAGGAAATCAGTTTTCAGCCGGAGTTTGGTTCTGATCAGCAGATTCAGCAGGAGTAACCTCTCCGTCAGGAGCGGGTGCTGCAGCTTCTGCCGCTTTCGCTGATTCAGCGATCAGACGTTCAGAAAGCGCTTTTGCTTTTGCTTCGCGGACTTTGCTTTCAGCTTTTAAACGTTCCGCGATAATTTCTTCCTGCGAAGACTTCACTTTACGGGCTTTTTCGTTGATACGGTCATCTTTACGAATACGCCATTCGGAAAATTTCTGATCAGCAAGTTCCTGATTAAACAATCCCTTTTCAACCCCTTTTGCAAGATGTTTTTGCAACATTACACCCTGAGCAGAAAGTATAGTGCGAACAGTATCAGTCGGTTGCGCACCGTTATTCAACCATGCAAGCGCTTTTTCACTATCGAGTTGCACTGAAACCACAGCTCCAACCGGATTGTAGGTTCCAATTTTCTCGATGTATTTTCCATCTCTCGGCGAACGTGAGTCGGCAACAACGATGTGGTAAAGGGGACGGCCTTTTTTACCGTGTCTTGAAAGTCTGATTTTTACTGGCATTTCCGGTTTTTATTTAGGTTGAACTCCTCATGTCTGCCATAAGGGGGTGCAAAGGTGATAAAAATTGAGGAATTAATCAAACAAAAATGTTCATTTTTAATAGAATGGGCTATTTTTGGTGAAATGTACCTTCTACCAAATGTGATTTCCAGATTCCCCGACCATGCGTTGCCCCAACAATTTCCTTTGTGGAGTCGATGATTGTCAGTGCGTTAACGATCACAACCGGGAGATTTTCCGAGAAACATTCCCAATTTGTCAGACTGCTATTACGGTAAAACACTCCGACATCCGTACCGAGATAAAGTCCGTCGTTACTGCCGTTTTCATACACCATGCAGTCGGCAGCAAAGTCAGGAAGACCCTCGGAAAAGTCTTTCCAATTCCGTCCCATGTCTGACGAGAACATGACTTTGTTCTTTGATGAAGCGGAAAAACCTCCAAAAGTGACCCAAACCCGTTCCGGATGAAGAGGATCGACGACTATAGAGGTGATGACTGTTTTTCTAACTCCCTCCAGACCGGAACTGATGTCGGACCAGTGTCCTTTCTTTTTCACAAATAGTTTGTTCGAGAGCGGGCAAAGTTGCTCGCCCGGACAACGATTTTCTGCGGCAGTCCACGAACAGTCTTTGCTTAAAGTGGATTGATCAATATTGTTTGTCGGATCACCGAAACCTGCATAAAATACGGTGCTGTCTGAGGAAGAAAGTCCGATTGCTGTTAATGTATGGCAAATCGGAACATCATTTTCTCCGGTAAAATCTGATATTCGTTCCCAATTTAAATGATTTTTTTTAGAGGTGACGGTATCAAGTGTTCTGTATATGTCGTGACAACCTACATATATATATCCGTTTCGGTCTGACTGGATGGGACGAACCGCTCTGGAGGGCGAATTGGGCATATTAATTCCTTTCCAGGTTTTTCCTGCATCGACAGAACGGAACAGGGCATTCGAACCACAATTGGCAGTTCCATAAATAGTATCGGGGTGAAGTTGATTAAATACACAGGTATATCCATCGCACAAAACATCATCATGCCAGCTGCCGGAATTATAAGTCATGAAACCGTTATCTGCATTTCCACCAGCCATAATATTTGGATTGGTGGGATGAACATTTATATCATAAAAATGCGCGATGTTTAATCCATGTCCCGTAATATTTTTCCATATAGTTTCGCCCGAAACAGAATCTGTTTTTTCACTATATAATATTCCACCGTCGGTTCCTGCATAAATTATATCGTTTTTCCCATCTTTGGAAGATCTCATCAATTTAATAACGCGGATGTCACCGTGTGTTGAAGTTCCATGGTAAGGTGAAGTAGGTGCGTAATTGGTAATATACCCCCAATCTTTTCCGGCATTTACCGATTTCTTTAATATTCCCTGACCTTCACCCCAATACATTATGTCGGGATTTTCAGAATTTACACGATATTCATAATTTAATATAGCAGGGGTTCGGGGGTAAGTGATTGTTTTAAATGTATTTCCGTTATCAGTGGATAAATCAATAAAAAAGCGACCATCTGAATTATGATAAAAAACATATAATCCGAATTTATTTGACGCAATATCGACTGAGCCCGATTGCGGATTAGCCAATTTTAATTTTTGCCATGATGTCAGTGGATTATATTTCCATAATTCATCACCAGCTACAAATACTGTCAATGGATCGTCTTGTGCAAACGCTACGTAGCGGAAGGTTTGATTTTTATCGGTGGTAGGAAGATTCATATCTTCCAAAAAACTTTTCGAAGTAAATCCATCTGTGGTCTTGTATATATGTGAGCCCGCGCAAGCATATATAATATTTGAATTTACAGGATGCATTTTAAGTCTGACCACCGCTGTCTCACTTGACGGAGGGAAATTTAAAGAAGTCGTTTCCCAATGCGGATTTTCTGATAATCCGTCTTTGCATTTTACCACACCGATTCCATATCCGCCACCGTATCCTGAACCGGGTTTTCTTCCCATCACTAAAACTCTTGTCGCCATATATATATATTCTCCCGAGGGATCGGCTATGACGTCCTGCACACCCAAACAGGGAAGTCGGGAACTATCTGTAATACAGCGCCACTGCGGAAATTCCTGCGTGGCATTAGTACATCGGAAAAGTCCGCCTGAATTGGTTCCCGCCAGCACACGATCGGGATCATTCGGGTCAGGCCAAATACTGACGACAATTCCCATACTCTGCGTAGGAAAACTATCTGGACCCATATTTACCCAATGAGATGAATATTTACCGGGTGTTTTGCAAATGGGTGAAAAAGGATTTGCTAAGGGCGGCTTCCCTTTGACAGGAAAGGGTTTGGGACCATTGGGAAGGACGTGTTGAGCAGATAGCTCACTGGGTGCAATTAGCCGAGTAATAATTATTAAAAAGAATAATAATAAATATTTATTCATTTGAAGGATATAGTGAGGCAAAAATAGGCTTTTTAAGAAAGTAACTGCATAAAACATGAAGCTCCTGCCTCATCCCCGGCCCTTCTCCCTTGGGAGAAGGGGGTAGATATCCCTCTCCCCTCGGGAGAGGGATTGAGGGTGAGGGTAGAGTTGGCACAAATCCAGCAGTATAGAGGGGTGTTGTTGAATGATGATAACTTGAAAATTTTTCTTTAAAACCTGACAAATATCATTTAATTGGCACCAAAATTAGTTTAGATTCGCTTAAATTCTTCATCTTGAAACTGATATTACCTTCAGTTATTCGATTTTTACTCATTTTGAGTTTATGCAACTTAATTTCCACAAATATTTTAGCGCAATATTATACGTTAAATACAATTCCATACAACCCAAGCCCC